>JACDDU010000004.1:0-300000 GCA_013816845.1 Gammaproteobacteria bacterium | reverse complement strand
TATTTTTGTTTTGCTTGCTTGGCTTGCTCATCCCGGTGGAACCGGCTGGGTATATGAAATGGTTGATATTCCTTTGGGGAATACTTCCTATTTATATTTAGTCGCAGGCAATATTGGAGCTGTCTTGATGCCCTGGATGATTTTTTTTCAACAATCTGCCGTAGTTGATAAAGGGCTTAAAATAAATCATTTACGTGCAGCGCGTTGGGATACGGCCATGGGCGCTGTTTTAACTCAGGTTATCATGGCTTCAGTTTTAGTACTTGCCACCGTCACCCTGGGTCAAGTCAATCCAAATATGCCACTTCAAAATATCACCGAGTTTAGTAATGCAGTGATTCCTAAGCTAGGGTCTTTTTATGGTCTTACTTTATTTGCTTTAGCAATGGCGGGAGCCGCTATCGTTGCAACGATAGTTGTGTCATTAACAGCAGCTTGGGGAATCGGAGAAATGATGGGCTTCCGTCACTCCCTAAGCGATCATCCAAAATCTGCACCGTGGTTTTATGGTTCTTATATTTTTATATTAATCTTATGTGCTCTGCTAATTTATAGTAACGCTAAGTATTTGGTCGCGTTAAGTGTGGCTATCCAAGTCATGAATGCTATTTTGCTTCCTATGGTACTCATGTTTTTATTTCTTTTAGCTAAACGCGCCCTACCCCCACAATATGCTTTAAAGGGTTGGTATAGCATTTTTGTAGGTACTGTTTTATGCATTACCTCAGGCTTTGGTTTGTTGGCCGGATGTGTGGGAACATTCATGAGTTGGTAAAAGATTATGCTTCCAAAATGTTTATAAAATAGTCTACGCCAGAATTATTTAAGGCTTGAGACTTGATTTAGAGTCAATTAATTGTAATTTATAAGCAGCCTCTTGAGCTTCAATCGGTAACATTTCAATTATAGTTTGTAACTGTTGATTGGCTGCAAGCAAATCAACTTGTTGAGTTTTTAAATCTAGAAACGCATAACGTAAACCAGCAAAAGGAATACCACTTGGTTCAAGAAAAGATTGAACAGTGTTTAAGTTTTTCAGCTGATCATCAACCATGACGATATGGAGAGGGCGGAAACCAATTTGTTTAAAAAAGTTAATGAGAATTGCCCCTTTATTGCATCCATCACAAAAAATAATACCATCTCGATAAGTGGATGATTTATTTTCGTTGTTATGGATTGCCAATGACTTGGGATATAGGTTTTTGGAGAATGCTAAATCGATGTCCTTTAATTGACGAAGGGTGGGTTCGGCAATGGATGTACTCCGTGCGGTTAAAGCAATAACAGGCAAGCCAATTGCTTGCAAAGCATTGATGATTTTCAAAGTATTTTTTTCTACCTTTTGCATTTTAGCGTAATGTTGAGCAGCATGATAAATGGATAGGACAAGGGTGCGGACTTCTGCCTCATCAGTGATCATCGTTGCAGCATATTTGAGTAAGCCGACAAACCATTGATCACTGCATAAAGCTTGGGTTGATTCGATAACGGTATTGTCTAAATCAAAAATGATCACACTATTAAACTGGCAATATTTAAGCATGTTGCGTAATCGGGGAGCTTCAAATATTCCTAGTGGAATTTTAGAATGTCTAAACATCAATTTTATTCCTTCAATTAAAATTATCCCTGTGACAGCGCTAAACGCCTTCAACTTCTTCTTTATTATTCCCAAATTTTCTATGTTAAAATAATACGCAGTTTGGTGGTCTTACTTATCTGTTTTTCTCATACTTTAAGGAAACTTTGCCATGGAAATCTCTGCCCAATCAAATAAGATTTATATCGTTCTTGTGGGCAGTGCGCCTATGGCAAGCCTTGATGCCTTAATGTTATCTTTGGAAAGATTCAAAAATATATTAGGTTCAGATAGTGCTAAGTCGCAATTTGAAACAACTTTAAGAAGTATTCAACCTTCTTTGCATGCTGTAAATGCTTTTATCGAAAAAGTTTACGCTGAAAAGAATCCGACTATGGCGGTGACGATGAAGGGACGCACTCTCATCGTCGAAGTTGCTTTAAGTAAAAATGAATTTTTAAATTTAATTAACTGTGATGCAGTCGATGAAATTTTGTCGCATATCATGGCCGTGGGTTCGATGCCTGCAAATAAAGTCGCAACACAAACCAGCAGAGATTATATTTCTTTTCCGGTAAAATATATTAAAGGTGAATTTAAAAAATTTTAAAAACTATAAATCATGAAATTGCATTTAATCCACGCTATCCAGTCTTTAAGTCTGCACAGCGTGAATTGTTTTTGCTTATTTATTTTTATGAACTTGGGCAGTCGCGGGCGATTTTTCTTGCTTTAAGGTCGAGACTTTTTCCGGAACGACTACCACCGGCATAATAAAAGGCCAAGGGTGGTCCATTTCTTTAAACATACTTAGCATCATTTTATGCATGTCTTGCTGAAAGGCTTGGTGCTTTAATTGCATTTGCTTCATTTCAGTTGAAATGGCGTCCGGGGAAGGTGACGTTGTATTTCCATAATGAATATATTGATAACCATGCGTACCCTCGTTATTGCGAATGACATGATAGCTCACTTTCGTATTGCCTAGTTCGGTCGATTTTACCCAGCCCACATTACCGTTGCGCGGGTCTGCAACTTTAGTCCAGAGGCTATCTTTCGGTGTAAAAATAGGAATGACGCCCATTTCCGTATCATAAGATCCTGCTACTTTACTACTTGCATCGGGTTGGTCATAAAAGTTTACATTTTTGGCGATACCTTGAACGGCCCATGCGCCACTGACAATCGTCATACCCACAGAAAGAATAAGTTTTACGTAAAAATTTTTATTCATAGGTTCTCCTTCAATCGATCTAACCTCATTTGGTTACTTAGAATTAATATGGGCAGGATTGTATTTTTCAAGGGTTAATCATCATTTTGAATCCGCAAAAATCTTTCATCGCCTATAAAATAATGTAATTATTTGTTTAATCATTAATTCCGGGATTAAATATGTCGAATCATTTAGCTAACGAAGCAAGTCCCTACCTCAAGCAACATGCTGAAAATCCCGTCGAATGGTACCCGTGGGGCGAAGAAGCTTTTGAAAAGGCGCGGCAGGAAAATAAGCCCATTCTCCTTTCTATTGGTTATGCAGCTTGCCACTGGTGTCATGTTATGGCGCATGAATCATTTGAGGATGTAGAAACTGCACAACTCATGAACAAGTTATTCGTTAACATTAAAGTCGACCGGGAAGAGCGACCTGATTTGGATAAAGTTTTCCTGACAGCACATTATTTATTGACGCGTAGTGGCGGTGGCTGGCCTTTAACAGTCTTTCTCACACCCCAAGATCAAGTGCCCTTCTTTAGTGGAACTTACTTTCCTCCTGAGCCGCGTTTTCAATTACCTGCATTTAAAGATATTTTAAAACGGGTTGCTCAAGCTTACCAAGAAAATCCTAGCGCCCTACAAAAACAAAACAATGAATTGGTTAATTTTCTCAATAAAGCTGAGCATGCGATTCCAGTCAATTTATTAAATGATGAACCCTTGCTACTTGCTGAACAAACAATGCAACAGCAATTCGATAAAATAAACGGCGGGTTTGGGGTTGCACCAAAATTTCCTCAACCTACGCGACTGGCATTTTTGATTCAAAGACATTCGCCCATGGCATATGACACGATGTGTCATATGGGAAAAGGTGGCATCGTGGATCAACTGGGTGGTGGATTTTTTAGATATACCGTGGATGAAGCGTGGCGCATTCCGCATTTTGAAAAAATGTTATATGACAATGGTCAGCTTCTTTACTTGTATAGTCAAAGTAAAGATGTAGATTTTAACAATATCGCGAGAGCGGTTGCTTATTGGTTAGAAAACAATATGCAAGACCCTGCCGGGGGATATTATTCAAGTATGAATGCAGACTCTGAGGGTGAAGAAGGAAAGTTTTATCTATGGCATAAGCAAACCCTTGAAAGTTTACTGAATGCCGAGGAATTTGCTCTCATTGAGCGTTATTTTGGTTTGCTCCACCCTCCTCTTTGCGAAGGACAATGGCATCTCTATCTTGCCGAATCCCTGGAAGCGGTGGCCAGTCAATTAAAAATAAACCTTAACGATGCGAAAGAAATATTATTTTCAGCCACACAGAAAATGATGGTTACGCGTGCGCTACGTATTGCACCGAGCATTGATAAAAAAATATTAACTGCATGGAATGCTTTGACCATTAAAGGGATGTTGACGGCAGGGAAGGTATTAAATGAATCCCGTTTTACCCAGTCAGCTTTACGTGCACTTGATTTCATTTACGCACAAGTGAAACCTGATAAGAAATTATTTGCGTGTTACAAAGATGGGCGCGGTTACCTTACGGGTTACTTAGATGATTATTCTTTTTTAATCGACGCCCTCTTAGTTGCGCTCCAGATTAATTGGCGAAATGATTATTTATATTTTGCCATTGATTTAGCGGATATTCTTTTAAATGATTTTTATGATCATGACCAGGGTGGCTTTTTTTTTACAGCGCATCAACATGAAAAATTGCTTTATCGGCCCAAAACCATGATGGATGAAGCCATACCTTCAGGGAATGGTGTAGCAGCGCAGGTATTGCTGACATTGGGGCATTTATTAGGTAATACGCAGTATCTTTTAGCTGCTGAAAAGACATTGTATGCTGCCTCATCGGCATTATTACAACACCCGACAGAACATTGTTCTTTATTATTAGCTTTGCAAGCGTATCTTAAACCTCCATCGATTATTATATTACGTGGGAAAGAATCTGAACTTAACCATTGGAAGAATAAGCTCAAAACAAATGACAATATAGTGTTGGCTATTCCAAGTGATATAACAGCATTGCCGCAAGCTTTAGCCATGAAAAAAGCACGTGATCAAGTCACCGCTTATGTTTGTAAAGGTGAGCAATGTCAGGAAGTGAGTGACAATTTGGAAAATTTAAATGTCTCCAGTCCATTAGAAAAATAATTTTTTAAAAAAGTTAGGAGGATGACCTTTATTTTGGGTCATCCGGTTATTAAAGCGACACGTAAGCCGACTTATGGTTTTAAAGCAGGTGTTGGGGAATCACTGTTTAATGCCGTAAGCGTTTTGTGAAAGTGAAATAATCCAATTGATTGTGGTCCTTTAACTGCGGATGGATTGGGCGCTTTTTCCTGAAAGGTTTGCGTCAATCCCAAAGGATTATTATTTAAAAGATGAACTTGATTAAAAGGTGAGAAAGTTATTTTCTCTGTTTTCTGGCGTTGCAAAGGAACGTGTCGGAAGAAAATATTGAGTAAATCTTGTTGTGATACAGATTCAGCTAATGAGCAAACAATCTCTAAGTGACCATAGTGTGGCGGAAATTGTTTATGAATAGTCTTTATGTTTTTAGTTGTGAAATCATGTGGACTTAAAACGACGAGATAGTGTCGATTTATATCGGGTTGCGAGAAATAAATATGGGGCATCGTGTATTGGTTTACTGCATTATTGGGTATAGCTAAAGAAGATAAAGATGGGTAATTAATATCTTTTATTTCATCTACGAATTTGCAAGATGCTGATTTCCTTAACTGGTTTTTATCCGCATAATGTTTTCCTAAAAATTTAGCACGATCTGTATTCGCTAAGATAAATATTTTATGATAGGCATCCGTACTCAAAGTTGAAGAAAGTTTGCTTATCAGAGCATGGACCGTCGGAGTTTCCGGTAAATTTAAAAGTTGATTGACCACTACTTCAAACCAAGCTTCAACTTTCTCTTCATATTCTCGAGCGTTAAAATGATTAGAAAGAAATATTTTTTTTTCGTCTTCTGTCAATCTAGCCACGACTAAATCTTTTTCTAATTGTTCAGGTTGGGTAAAGCCTGCGGCGTTAAAAAGTTCAAGGACTTGTGTGAGAGCATGCTCGGAAGCAAAGCCATATTTCTCTAGTACTTTGGTGAGGTTATGAATCATAGCCCGGTCCTATTCTGATTAATTATTGAGCAATAATAGAGAGGCACAGAGAGAATGTCAAACGAGAATTTAGCGCTTTATTAAGATTAAGGCATTGTAAAATAATAAAAAAAACAGAAAAAAACTAATTTAAAGTTTTAAGGCTTCATTAAGAAAAGGTACTCTTTTCTATTTGAGTGGCTTTAATAACGCACGCTTATAACAGACCGGTTATTGAAACTCTCATTTCAATCCAAACTGGCTTATGGATGACGAATGAGGCTCTCCAGTCTCTTCTTTTTTTATTTGGAAGTGAGAGTTTTTTTCAAAAAATTCCGTGGACGAGCTAGGTTTCAATTGTTTTACGCAAAGTTGATAAAGATTAACAATTGCGGGAATAGAAAACATTTCAGGAAATGTTTCTTTTAGTTTAGCGCATTGATGATGACGTTCAGTGGGTGAAAAGCAATCTTGCGTACATAATATGCGAACCAATTTAAAAAGTATACGCTCTTGTTCAGCATCTAAAACTTTACTAATTTTGATTGATTGCAGCTGATGGTGCAGTGCATTCAAAAAATTAAATGACAAAGGAAAATGAAATGTTTCTTTGTTTTCTTGTAATTTAGACTCAGAATTTTTACGGCGTTGGCAGCATTCAAGTGCGTCATCAAGATTAAATAAACTATATTCAAAAAAATGTTCGTCATGGTAATGACCATCTTGATCCTTGAAACGATATTTTTGTGAGCCAGTAAAATCAAAACCAATTGCTTGTAAAGCCTCGATTGCTTCTATTTGCGATGCGGGCAATTTCAATTCAAGGCGTTTTACATCAGGATTTGAATCTTGAGAATGCGCAATTAAATTTTTAAATAATACGATGCCAGCATCTTCTTGATTCAAATCGATCTGTATATTGTTAAGCATAGCAATGTGTCCCAGTCCTGCTAGCTTTGCATCAACTTCACCTGCCGCGACAATTTGCCCTTTGGAAAGCCGTACTGTATAAATTTTTGCACGGCTGATTTTATCCTGAATAACTTCTTTCCTTTTTGATAAGGGTAAATGCGATAATTCTGTTGCGCCTTTTTCAAAAAAAGTAGTGAGTTCATTAGTGTCATCTACTTTTGCCAAAGAAAAATTATAGTTGTCATTCTGAGTCTGCAACTTATTTTGTTTAATTTGAGCTAAGGGTTTACTGGGGAAGTAGCAATCTTGTTTAACTTGAGATTCAAGTAACATGCCTGAGAAAATTTCTCCGGAGTACCAAGGATGTTGTTTTGCTTGATATAGATCATCACTGGATCTAAACCAATCATTGTAATAACTCTCGCGCACAAAACCGGCTTTATCGTAAATACGTCCCAACATCGCTACCGCATTATCCATTTCGAATGTTAATTCTAACCGTGCAATTTCAGGATGATGATCAATGATGTATTGTTTTAATTCGTCTAATATTTTTTTTCCATGTCCTTTTCCTTGATACTTAGGGTCAATAGCCACGGATGCAATTTTAGCTAAATGTTGATAAGCACCCTCAGGTGATAGGATAATTCGACAAATTCCAATAGGCTCACTTTCATGAAAATATAAAAAAACTTTGCCTGCCTCCGATTGGTCTAGGAATATAGGATGAAAGGCTACATCGAGTCGTCTTGCCCAATGCATCCAAGGATTATTGAGCCGATTATTATAGATACTTGAGAAGGTTTTGAATTCATTGCTATCAAGCTTGGCAAAATTAATAACTTTTAGCATTAATCATCCTCTTTTCTCACACATCTACTAAGTATAGAGCGAATTTCAAAGATAGTAATTCTCTAACTTATTGAATGAATTGTTTTTTTAAAAGGAAGTATGAAAACTAAAGGGGGGTTGCAGGTAAGCGTCAAGTTCAGAGAGACGTTAGAACGGTGCAATCGTCTCTCCTACCCTGTGAAATCTAGCGTCTACCGCTTAAGCCCGTTGCTTGGATTGCGGCTGGTGGAGGACTGCGATACATATAACCCTCATTGGTTACTGAAGGCGAATAGGAAGGGTTAACATAACCTTGCTGGGATGCTGGTTGGTTGGTCGTGGCACAACCATAAAGCATGACCATTGCTAACAATAAAGCGGCTTTAAAAGAATTCATCGATTATTCCTCCTTGAAATGTTTGTCCCTAAGTTAATTATCTATTTTACCATAATCACTATCGGAGGCAGAATCTAGCTAACTTATTGTAATTTATCGAAAATCGTATTCACACGTAATGTAAACTGGAAACGGTCCATGATCATTACTGATCAGTACTACACCTGTAGCATCAGCTTTATTTGTGTATAAAACCCCAATGGAAGCAGGCAAGAGTTGTTTATATTGCACCTTGTGGTAAGTCCATTCTAGGGCTGGGTCATAAGCTGACCATAGACTTTGTTTGCAAGTGACGCCGCGTCGATGTGCCATTTGAGTTGATGCAAAATAGGGAAATTCTGTTTGATAGGTGGCTTGAATGCATTCACCCCGGTTAAGTTTAAAGTGGGTAAAAGGAATGTTAACTTGATTAAAGGTGTTAGTACATTGTGCGTGTGTAAGATTAAAGGTTAACAAAAATAACAACATCACCGCAATTTTAAGAATACTCATCCTGACTTCCCATTTGTATTATTTAAAAATTAACTCATGCTTTGCAAACTTGGCCCAAGATATCACAACGTTAGTTTTAATCTAGCAAAAAGAATTAAGTACATTTATTTGAATAAACTTACTCTTGTAGATTTGTTTTTGCTCAGCTAGCATCGGAACAAGGAATTTATTGAAACGAATAGGGATTTTAATGGCCAGTAAGATCAGTTCACTATACCTGTTATTAACCCATGATAAAGTGCACCTCATTCTGCTTAGTTTTCTTATGTTATTTGTGGAACTCACTATCATCCGATGGACAGGATCCAACATTTATTTTCTTTTCTTCTTTTCAAATTTCGTATTACTCGCGAGTTTTTTGGGAATTGGGATAGGTTTTTTACGCTCTAAATCCTCAATATCTTTATTTCACTATTCCCCTATTCTCTTAAGCATTTTAGTGTGTCTTTGTTATTACTTTAGTTTCGAATACCAAGCCCGAGTTAATCCGATAACTGATAATCTTAGTTATCATGTACGTTACTTTAAAGACAATGTCTATCCAGTTTGGATCACGGTTCCCGTACTATTCACTCTCGTAACGGGTTTAATGGCAACGCTCGCAGACGGTGTCGCAAGGGCTTTTAAAAAATTTTCGCCATTAGAAGCTTATCGGTTGGAAGTTTTAGGATCCTTACTAGGAATCATTTCATTTTCATTACTCGCCTTTTTCTATGGCAGGCCAATCTATTGGGGAATAATCATAAGTTTGCTCTATCTCTTTATTTTCATGAAAATGAGATCGTTCAACTCAATTTCCATCATCATTTTGCAAGTTGTGGCATTAAGTGCTTTGCTTTTTACCTTTGGAAAAGAATCAAGCGCACCCAATCATTATTGGTCTTCTTACTACAAAATTGAAGTACAAAAGTATTCGAAAGATCGATATGTGGTGAATGTAAATGGCATGGCACAACAAGTCATTGAATCAGTCGCGCAGCGTCACCAGGTTAAACCATTTTACTTTCTTCCCTTTCAACACCGCGTTGAAAAACCTTTGGATAAAGTTTTAGTGATAGGTGCCGGTACGGGTGGGGACGTTGCCATAGCGTTAGCTCAAGGCGCAAAACAAGTCGATGCGGTGGAGATCGATCCTATGCTCTACGCGCTTGGGAAAAAATTGAATCCCAATGCACCTTATGCCGATCCGAGAGTGCATGTGTTTATTAATGATGGAAGAGCTTTTTTGCAACAAAGTCATGATCAATACGATATGATCATCTTTGCACTCACCGATTCACTGATGCTTATTCCCGGTCAATCTTCACTGCGGCTAGAGAATTATTTATATACCATGGAAGGCTTAACCATTGCGAAAGATCACTTAAAAGCTAATGGTGTTTTTACTATCTATAACTATTATCATCCGCGGTGGTTTGTTGATCGACTCGCGCAAACCTTAGCATCTATTTATCACCATTCACCTTGTTTAGAGACATATAGTGAAAAAGACTATTGGGCAACCGTGTTGACGATTAGCCCACAACTTGGGACCCTTCAATGTCCTACCTATTGGCAAAATTTCGGTGAGTCAAGTTCCCCATCCACTGACAACTATCCTTTTATTTATCTAGAACAAAATAGCATTTCGATTTTATACCTTGGGACTATCCTGTTTATTTTGTTTGCATCATTAATGGCTATTAAGTTAAGCGTAGGATCCTATCTGTCGATTAGAAAAGATTTAGATCTTTTTATCATGGGTGCTGCATTTTTACTTTTAGAAACTAAAAATATTATCAATTTTGCTCTTTTGTTCGGTACAACATGGTTGGTTAATGCGCTAGTCTTTATTGGCATATTAACGACCGTTTATTTATCTATAGAAGCCAGACGCTTTTCATATCGTCTCCATCCCCTTCTATTATATGGATTGCTACTTTTAAGCCTCTTCGTCTCGTGGTTTATTCCCAATAGTTACTTATTGTCTTTAGACTCTGCTTCCCGTTTTCCGGCAGCGACGCTGCTCGCTTTTACCCCCATATTTATTGCCAATCTTATTTTTACCGATCGCTTTCGTCAAACCGAACACTCGACGACAGCGTTCGGGGTCAACCTTTTGGGTGCAGTTTTTGGGGGATTGCTTGAATATGCTTCTTTGCTTATTGGTTATCAAGGATTGCTCATCATGACTTTGATTTTATACACCCTCGCAATTTTATGGATGAGGTGGGGAGTGAATAAGAGCTTGGTTACGATTAAATCATAAAGTGGATTTTAAAATATCGCGGGTCTTATCAGCAAATTAAGCTTGTTCATTATAAAATAAGGCAATTTTTCGTAGTATGAATGATTGATTTTAATTCGTACCTCCATCTCTCTTATTGATGCACATAAAATAATTGACTCATAGCACAATTACACAGATATTGCGTGCGATATAAATAAAAGGAAGATAGACATGATACGACTAATACGTTTACTTATTATCTTTATTCTTTTTTACTCACCCCTTAGCTTCGCACAAAAAATTACACATGTTATTTACATTACACTGGATGGGACACGCTGGCAGGATATTTTTATGGATCATACCAAGTTCCCCAAGCTGTGGTCACTTTATGCAAATCAGGGAACTTTTTATGGCGCGCCCAATAGTGGACACACGATGGAAGTAGCCTCAATTCCCGTAAGTCTTCCGTCTTATCACAGTCAAATGGCTGGAAAAGTGCAACTTTGTGAAAATAACGATTGCGGCAGGATTCAGGTTGAGACCCTGGCTGAAAATATACTCCATCGATTAGAATTAAACAAAAAAGAAGTTGCAACATTTGCATCATGGCCTTCAATTGCATTATCTGTTGAGCACATCCCTAAAACAACTTATGTGAATGCTGGTAATTTACCCGTTTATGATCCAGAAACCGAGCAAGCCGATGCAACCATGCATAATTTAAATGAACAGCAAATGCTTGATCATCCTCATAATAAAGATCGCTATGATAAATATACTTTTGCGCAAGCGCTCCATTATTTTGAAAAGTATCATCCGCAATTTTTATGGATTTCATTTGATGATGCTGATGATGCAGCACATGCGGGGGATTTGAAACGTTACCATCAAGCATTATCTTTTTATGATGAAAGTCTTGATACTCTATTCGTAAAATTAAAACAAATGAAATTAGATGAGCAAACGCTCGTTATTGTAACGACCGATCACGGACGGGGTGATGGAAAGAATTGGACGCACCACAATAACCATTATCCCGAGTCCAAAAAAACATGGGCCTTTGTCCGCAATGGTGTGCTTAAACCTTCCACTCAAGAAGGTCGAAACAATCATTACAGTACATTATCTATCCGTACAACGATCGAAAATATTTTATCTATTGCTTAATATTTTCACTACTCAATGTTAATGGTGGGGTTTTTGGCCGCACACTTTCAGGTAAAAAACGACCATCATTAACGCCGACTTCTTTCGCGATCATTTCATTTAATAAATTATTCATCCGTAAAATAAGTGCTTTATTTTTTTCAGGCGCTAGCGCTAAGTTCTGTCTTTCATTCGGATCGGTTTTGAGATCAAACAATTGGATCTCATTATATTTTAAAATATCTTCTAATGTTTGGGGGGTATTAAATGCATTAGGCGCATAGTATCTTGCAAATTTATAACGACCATCAAAAATAAAAGAGAGAAAACCTTTTTTGTTAAGATCAATTTCAGTCAGCGGCGGCACTGGTTTATGTAAGTAAGTTGAGGCCATTTTGTTAAATAGATACTTCGCGTCAATGGTGGAAATACCCACATAATTAAATAAAACGGCGGGCCTTATCGCTCGCATACTCATCTCTTCTGGGTGTGTCAGCAAGCTTGAAAAATCGTGACCGGGTAGTTCTTTTGTTAAAGCCAGACGCTTTTCTGCCGGTGCGCCGGTTAGACCGACTAACGTAGGTAATAAATCAAGATGACTCGTTAAAGAAAAGCAACTGGTGCCCGGTGGCGCATGCGGATGATCAATAATTAAGGGAATATGAGCATTTTCTTCATAAGCCATTGGTCCTTTACCGCGTAAACCACCATGTGCCCCACCCATATCACCATGATCGGCAGTGAGGATAACAATTGTATTTTTCCATAAGTCCATTTCGTTCATAGCGTCGATAATTTGCTGTAAACGTTGATCATTATCACGAATAGCATTTAAGTAATAATTATAATAAACCTGCCACATGTCTTTTCTATCGGACGGGATGTAGCCAAAGGTTTCTGACCAGCCCGTTTGATATTGTAGTAGAGCTTGCGGCATCCCCGGCGCTGATAGTGAATCTTGTAACGAAGGGGTTAAAGCAAATTGCCAATGTTTGGCATAAATTAAATTGGTTGGTGGCGGAAAAATAACGGGCGCTACTGCTTTTTGCACGGGGGGTAACTGAGGCAAATTAGCATCAGCGTACATAATATCATGTGGATTAAGTAAGCTTATGACTAAAAAAAAGGGTTGATGAGGCTTACTTGTATTCGATGCATTTTCGCGCAACCAGCGCAATGCTTCGCCAACAAAATAAACATCATCTTTGTATCCTTGCAATGGGGTGCCGCCTACATCACCATCTGGATTAAAATGATCAAATCCATAAGGCTTAGCAAGCGTACTATAATTAGTGGTGTCTTTTATATCGATGAGTAGAGCTTTGTCCATTTCGAACTTACCAAAATAGGCAGTGCGATACCCTAAAGACTTTAGCATCGAACCCATGTTAGCACGATGAGGATTTAAGTCCGGAACAAACGGATACTCCATTTGATCAAATACCCCATTTATTTGTGGGGGAACGCCGGTTAAAAAAGTTGCGCGGGAAGGTGAACACATTGCAGCTGCTGTATAGTGATTGCGAAAGGTGACGCCGCGTTGCATCAAGATTTGACGTGCCGGTAACTCATAACCTTGTGCCGCAGCCAAGTGATAAGTTTCTTGATCATTAATGATCAAAATAATGTTATAAGGAAGTTTGTTAGGATGGATCGTCGAACGTTCAACTGATTTAATTGTATAATCGGTTTGACTATGGGCAGTTTCGCAACTAAAGATAAGGCAGCAGCTTAAGCTCCACACTAAACTTATTATGCATTTCGACATATTCCCTCACTATAACAATCCATTAGAAACCTCAAAAATTATATTCCATCTCCATTACTTTGGCATTAATAACTTCATCCCCTATAACTTGGGGAGACACAACACTACAAAATAAATGAGTTTGACATGATTGTTCAAAAGATGAATTAACTGCTATTGAACTTTTAAAAGCTATTCGGTGTCATGTTTTTTTGTTATATTCCGTGCCGATCCAAGACACAAATCAAGAAAGCGTTTAAAAGGGAGGTTGGAATGCTATTTAATTCTTTTTTTTATATCTTAATATTCTTACCCGGTGCTAGCCTTAGCTATTTTTTACTTGCAAATTGTGTCAGCTTTAATGCGGCTAAAATTTTTCTTGTTCTTGCTTCGTTTTTATTTTATGGGTGGTGGAACCCGATTTATTTACCTTTGTTGATTCTTTCTATACTGATTAACTATATTATTGCTCATACCATACAGTCCCAGGATGCACCGCTAACTCGGAAATACTTTTTAGTTTTGGGGGTATTATTTAACCTAGGATTACTCTCGTATTTTAAATATACAAATTTTTTTGTCGACAACATTAATATAGCCACCAACAGTCATCTTTTTGTAAGTCAAATTATTTTACCGTTAGGGATTAGTTTTTTTACATTTACACAAATAGCTTTTTTAGTTGATTTTTATCGGGATAAAGGCAAAAAATATAGCGTGATCGATTACTGTTTATTTGTGAGTTATTTTCCCCACCTTTTAGCAGGGCCCATCATTCATCATGCGCAAATGATGCCACAATTTTCCAATCCAGAAAATGGTAAAATTAATTACCAAAATATTTATTTTGGGCTTGCTCTTTTTATCATAGGTCTCACTAAAAAAGTCGTTCTCGCAGATACTTTTGCATTATTTGCCAATGATGGTTACAGCCATGTCAATGACTTAAATTGTATGACAGCCTGGATTACTTCTCTTGCTTATACCTTTCAAATTTATTTTGATTTTAGCGGCTACACGGACATGGCAATCGGCGCTTCAAAATTATTCAATATTACTTTACCTAGAAATTTTAATTCACCTTATCAAGCTTTAAGTATTCGAGATTTTTGGCATCGCTGGCATATTACCTTAAGTCATTTTCTACGCGATTACTTATACATCCCTTTGGGAGGTAATCGGGTTTCTGAAATAAAAATTAATCGGAATTTAATTTTAACTTTTGTTCTCGGCGGATTTTGGCACGGAGCGGGATGGACTTTTATATGGTGGGGTTTATTGCATGGCCTAGCGCTCTCGTTACAACGTTTATTTGGTAAGCTTAATTTTCAATTGCCCAATTTGTTATCCTGGTTAATCACATTTAATTTTATTAATATCACTTGGGTTTTCTTTCGATCAGCCACTATGCAAGAAGCAACACATATCTTATCAACTATGTTAAGTTTTACGGGTGCTTCATTCAATCCGCTCGTAATCATTTTGTTTGGCTTCGCCTTTACCTTAATTTTATGGATGCCCAATTCTAGTAAAATTATTGCGAAGCCCGTTGCAGATCGCATGATTTTTTTGCCAGGACTGGCGGGATTAATGTTGCTATCTATTATTTTAATGGAGATGAGTAATAGTCATGAGTTCATCTACTTTAAATTCTAATTATAAAAAAAGGTTATGTATTTTGATTGCAAACATCATGTTGTTTTACATGATTGCTAATTGGATTGCTTATTATACTTACCAATGGGTGCGCGCTAAGCAAGAAAGTCGACTAGATTATTTTGGTGATGCGCGCGGTAAGAATGGATTAATGAATTACTTTTATCAAAACGAATCACCCGATGTCGTGTTTATTGGAAATTCGCTTACTATGCAACATATCGATACTAACTTTTTTTTACGCTCAGGATTAAAAGTTTTTAATTACGCCACAGTGGGTTATTTTATTGCGCAATACCCAAGTATGGTTGCGAATGCTATTAAATTAAAACCAAAATTCATTGCCATTTCGATACGAAAAAATGACTTTTATGAAAAGAACAATTTTTATTATGATCATTACAATCATGACGATGACTTTACCGCACAAAATATTTATTTTTTAATAAATCATACGAAAAATATAAATGAAGCTTGGTTGTTATCGAAATTTATAACAAGTTACCTAAAAAATATTAACTTTTTTTTAGCGAAAGGACATGCCCTCACCCATAACTTAGCTGAACTTTATAAGCAAGTGGGACATAAACCCAACCCTGTTAAAGCGATAGTCCATCTTATGCGCCCTATTCCCTCCCAACTCATGTTGACCTGTGATTTTGATTCGGAAGGAAATCGTATGCCTGTCGATTGTTATAACGGTGATCATGTGACCGTCAAAGCACTCAAAGAGGACGCTATTAAAAGAGAAAAAGTTCTCTTAGTCGATAAGGACTATAATTATTTTTTGGTGAGCGTATTGAATGGATTATTTGATCGTATCAAGGAAGCCGGGATACAACCTCTGCTTGTTTTAGTTCCATCTTATCAACATTATGTTGCAAATGATGATTTATTTAATCAAACACTCCATGCTAGCGTTATTGACCTGTCTAATCTTCCCTTACCCACGAATCATTTTACCGATACTGCCCATTATAATTTGAAGGGTAGACACGTCTACTCTCTGGCATTATCAAGCAAAATAAAGCGTCTATTGTCATCATAAAGCGATGACTCGCACAGATCGCAATATATTCCTTTCATTATTTGATTTTCATGTGTGCGGCTGACTTGTCCGTCGTCTGGTGACGGGTAACAATCATTTTGATTTCTGCTAATTGAGGATAAAGATTAAAATCATCCTGATATTTATCTAGCTCACTCATATCGCAATGATTAAAGACATAACCAATTAAGTTATCAACCACGGGTTTCAAGGAAGAAGGATTGGGGAATGTAAAGAGTTGCAATGCTTCACCCTTTCTAAAGAGAGTAAAAGCACTGCGTGATGGCGTGCTTCCCTCTTCTAACTGTAATCTAATCAACTTTAACTGAATGCAAGCTTTCGTATACGCATTTAATTGAGCCTTATTGATTTGGATTAAATCCTTGTCAGTAAATTGGTTATATTTCAAAAATGCCATTACTACATCGTCATACCCTTTTGCAGCTGCATCGTGTAAGGGAGATAATGCTTTTTCTTGATAGGTCCAAGTATTGGCAGGCATAAAATTAACGTTAGATAACGCATTGCAATTTGCATTTTTAGAAAGAAGATAATCTACCACCTCAGCGTGGCCTAGGTTGGCGGCGATGTTAAGAGGATAGTAATTTTTTTCTTTAATAACAAAAGACTGATTAAGAAGCGTTGGATCGTTATGAAGTAATAGTTTGACAATTGATAAACTTCCATTGAAACACGCTTCATGTATCGGTTGCCGTTTACGGGTACCCGGAACCGAAGGTATGGTCTTATGCTTAAGAAGTAATTTAACAAGATGAGGAGAAGGTATCTTCACTGCTTTTAACAAAAGAATGGACGGGTCATCACCTAATGAAAAATTTTGCGCTAGGAAATATTCTAAAATTAAAAAATATTGATGGGTAATTGCAAGTCTAACCAAACTAACTTCCTCTTCCTTGGAAAGTGTTACCTGTGGAAGAAATGCTTTTACCAGTTCATACCTTTTTGATTCGTGATACGAGGATGCATCCAATAATTCTGCATTATTTAACCGCTTACCTTCACATGCATATTGCAATGCGCGTTTATAATCTACTTGTTTTAAGTAAGTTTCAAATTGGGGTAGTTTTAATAAATACAATGCGCTTTCTGCATGACCTGTTTTGCACGCGATATAGAATAAGGTTAAGTTAAGTTGTGCACCATTTTGTACAAGAAATTTAATTATGGCAGTATGATTTAATTGAATCGCGTAAAACAGTGGGGTTAACTCATTAGCTTGTTTTTTATCTTTATCGAGAGCGGTTTGTTCAAGCAAAGCAGGATCGGAAGCTAATAATTGTTTAATGAAAGGTAAATTTCCCGCACGAGCTGCAACATGAATAGGAGAGATATAAAAATTATAAGGAGTAATCAAAGACTCATCTAATTGAAAATCTTGGATACAATAGGTATCTTGAAAGTTAGCACCTTTGCTCAAGAGTGACTTTATTACTTCTTCAGACTGATGACACTGTATTGCCCAATAAAGTCGAGTTAACTCTCCCTTTTCAATCTGTACATAACCCAAATCTTCATTAGCAAAAAAGAAATGGGTAAGAAGTTGATAGAAGTAATCTAAAACAAGTTGATGGTTTGCTTGCGCGGCATAACGTAACATTGAATATCCGCTGGCGTCACACCTGAAAAGTTCATAAGCATGCATTTTTTTTTCCGCTAACCCTTTTACGTCACCTTCTTTAGCCAGAGTGAATAATTGACGATAACGAAAAATATTCTTATTAATCGGATTATCTTTAAAAAAATCTGTTAGTTGACTTTGGGCTTGGGTAGAAAGCCCAGCAATAGTAAAATCGAATTGAAAATACCGGTGATATAAATCCATCTCAACATATTGATCGTAAGCGGATGTGTTAGGATCTTTGTTAATCGGCTGTAGGGGAAAATGAATTTTATATAATTTTTGCCAAAATTCTTCTTTTTTAATAATGAATTGATAAAATTCTTTATCTAAAATATTGAGTTCAGTAAATTCCTGAATGGAAAGATGTTTACTCACTTCATTGAGAATTAATTCCTGCGGTAATGATTTCAGTAATGAAAAAGATTCTTCCTCAATACTATTATCTAAATTAGGCGTACGTGGCATAGTCATAATAAATGAATTTTATAAAGGATTGGTGCAGAAACTTTACCGCAACGAGCTTAACAAAATATTAAATTTGTATTATTAATACCATTGTTAAATTCAAATAGATTGGTGTAAAGAGAATTTTTAGGATGAGAGAAACAATTAAATTAAGGTTAGCTTAAGACTATTATAACCCGCACACTTACATCTACATTCAATCATTTTGAAATAGATCCTCGATCAATAAGTGGGATAAAGATTTAAATGAGATTAGTTGTTTATTTAGGAGTAAGAGAGTGGTTTTTACATCATTAATCCTAGTGTTTAATGCGCATACAGTGCTATTCAGAGCGTACGTTTGGGAAAAGGGTAAGTGGCGGGCCTGGTCTATTTAGGAACATTACTCATAAATAACTTATTTGATAAACATAAGTAACCTAAGTATTTGCTATAATGGTAGTTAAGGTAACGATAAGGAATTCCCTTGAAAATATTACCTTTTTTAAGCAAGTTATTTAGTAAAACATCAACTTTTAAAGTAAGCAGGGTTCCCCGGCATGTCGCCATCATTATGGATGGCAATAATCGTTGGGCAAAGCATAATAAAATAAACCCAGAACAAGCCTATATCAAAGGCGGAGATATCGCTTGGACCATTAGCGAAGTTGCAGCAGATCTGGATATTGAGGCGTTAACTCTATTTACATTTAGTCTTGAAAACTGGAAACGTAGTAAGGAAGAAACGCGTTGCATTTTCAAAGTTATATTTTATTCACTTTTGAAGCGTATTGACAAATTTAATGAGTATAATACTCGATTAGAGTTTATAGGTGATTTAAAACAATTAACTGACAAAGAACAAGACCAAGTTCAGTTCCTGAAAGACCAGACCGCAAACAATTCCGGCTTACGTCTAATTCTTGCGATTAGTTATAGTGGGCAATGGGATATTGTCCAAGCAGTCAATAAAATAATAAATAAGATTCATGCAGGTGAAGCTAGCATTCCTATTCGTAAAGAAGATATCGAAAAACAATTGGCTTTAGCTGATGTGCCTCCTCCCGATTTAATCATTCGAACGGGCGGCGATATGCGGATTAGTAATTTTTTATTATGGCAAATTGCTTACTCTGAACTTTACTTTGTACCCACCCTATGGCCTGAATTTACGCCAGATCAATTTATTGACATCATTGAAAATTTTACGAGAAGAGAACGTCGTTTTGGAAATCATGGACTCGATGACAATAATTCATGATAAGGCGCAGTGAATTTTTAAGTTAAACCAATAAATAATCATTTTTTGATTCTGAAAAGAATCGCTATATAATAGTGTACCTTTAAGTCCAGCTAAAATTATGCCTCATATGATTAAAATTAAGTTTTGAATTAAAAATCTATATTTGGTTAAAAGTGTAAAACTTATTGTATTTCATTACATTTGAAATTTTTTTTATAATAATAAAAAGGTCAATTCTATGATCGATCATCGCAAAAAATTAACTATTTCGATACCGGTTGAATCCACCGATCGATATGAATTTTGTCGCCGAAGCGGGGAGGATGATTTTTGGGATAATTGTGAACAATTATCTGAATTCATATCTATTGCCCTGATGGAAAAAGGTATTTGTACGCCTAGGGGAAGCCGACAATTTCCAGATAAGGATTTTAAAGAAATTATTAAAAATTGTTATGATGCTTTTGCTTCGCGAGATTTAAAATTGGGTGATAAAATGTTGCTAACAGTTGTCATTCAAGAAAAGTCCGATGAAATAGTCATTAAGATAAAAGATAATGGTCCTGGATTTATAGAGCAACCAAAAAATATTTTTTTTAATCTCGAGACCATTAAACCCCAAATTAAGAATAGTTATGGCGTATGTCATAGAGGATTCTTTGGCGGTAAAGGAATAGGTCTTCGTCAATTTACTCGAGAAATTCAAGATTTAGGTGGTCATGTAAAATTTAAAAACCGAAAGGAAGTGGGAGCGACGGTTTTCATGTTCTTTAAAATCCCACCCGATGTTTATCTAAATGAAAAGACAGATCAACGCTTGTCTCAAATAAAAATAAATCTATAAATAATCGTTAATACGGACTATCAATAAATTAAGCAAAGAAATACGAGGCACCAAAAGTAATCTCTTGTGAATAAATCCGAACAGCATGTGAGTAGGTTGCGGTAAAATTAATAAAATCAGGAAAATCCATTGTGCCATAATCATGGTAGTTATATTCTGAAAAAATCGCAATGTTGTTAGTCACAAATTTTTTAATGCCGACCCCAAGTGTCCCAGCCACTATATTACTGTTGCTATTGGTGTTAACAGTAACCGGAACAAACCCTGCAGGCGAATTAAGGCGATTGGTGAGAGAGGCATAAGATGCGCCGACCCTTCCATACAAAGCCGTCGTATCGGTGATAAAAACCCCTGGGATAATCGCAAGCTCCAGAGAACGGTTAAGATATATTTTGTCATTAAACGCCGAAGTTGCAGCACCACTTGCAAATCTTGCATTACCAGATTGGTAATTGGCAGAAAATTCTCCGCCCAATAAAAAATCCTTACAAAAAGTTGTGCTATAACCTATTCGTAAACCCGTGGTATATCCATGCTGGAAAAGAGTTTGGCTAATATTTTGTGGAATGATATCGGTTTAATCATTGTAACGTGTATCGTATATGCCGTAACGTGTATCGTATATGCCTTGGAATATGTAGATTTAACTTGCGATGTGTATCTTAACTAATTGTTTTAACTAATAATAATCTAAAAAACATTCTAAGTATGTTAGTCTATATTTAATAGAGAGGATTGATCTCTTATGGCTAATGTAGAAGATGTTGTAGCTATTGCAAAGTGGGCTATAAAGACCACGCGGGATCTTATTCCTTATAGCTCAAATCTACCCGATCCGGATCAGCAAGTTGTTCATCGTAGGCTTTACTTGGATTTATCACGAACCGCCCCTTCGAAGCCCCAGGACCGGGCTCTCGTCAAAGAATTGTATGAATGGAAGCTAGATTTAAGTGCTGATAAAGAACGCTATCCGCTCGTGGATTCAGAAGTATGGATAGAAAGTTTGAATAAACACGTTAAATTTCGAAAATTAATTAAAAAGGTAGGCAAAATTCCTTTCATGTCTCATAGAGGACATGGAGAGCTAGAATTTGTTGAGACGTTAGCTACCCGAGCATTAAAGTATGGAATAGGAAATTGCGCTGAAACTTCTGCTTACGCACTGCTATTAATGATGGAGTATCCCGCCCAAGGCTTACCTGAACTTCCAATCATTAATGAGAAAATTTCAATCGAGCGGATTACATTCGACGAGGAAGATGATCACACTTTTCTTGTTTTAAATAGAGATCCACAAACTCCTTTAAATGATCTTAAGGCATGGAATGAAGATGCTGTTATTTGTGATCCCTGGTCCAAAGAAGTTTATACTATAAAAGAAGTTTTCGAAAAAAAAGAAAAAAAATTTCTAAAACTGTTTGGCCATATTGAAGGTAAATTTAATAAAGTAAGTATCGGTTCTCCACGCGGTCAAAATTGTTATATAGGCGAGATGTTTAATGATAAAGTGCATTCCGATCGGTGGGAGAGAAAAGCGAACTTAGCTGATAAATCGTGGCATCCAAAACGTCTCATCAATATAACAGCACGAACCGTTTCTTCCGAAAGATTGCCCCCCATGCAACGCTCAAAAATAACGCGTCCTCTAAAAACCGCGCCTGGTAAACTTAAATCGGTTGCCGATGACGATCAAATCATAGAAAAAATATTTTCTCTTCAAAATGCTAAAAGCACCTTCCTTAAAAAAAATAAAATTATAACCAGTACGCATACTGAACCAGAATTATCACTATTTTTTGCGGCGTTGGAGGAAATGTTTGAGCGTATTAATCAAACAATAAGCCGGCCCGTGGTTATGGATTTTAAAAATTTAAATATTGAAGTACGTGTTGTATGGTCAAAAGGAAGTTGGATCGTTGAAGATAATAATAAAATTTTTAATAGGCAGACAGAAAATTTAAGTCATTACCTCTTTGATCTATTTACCGGTAATAAACAATCAGAATTTGTCATGTGGAATATAGAATTTTCACATCTACCTAAAGACATGGGTCGTTTGAAATCGGGTTTAGAAGATTTTTCTTTGGAAAAGAAGGCGCTTTTTTTGAAAGAACTCGATGTTCATAAACGAGATTTTAAAAATAATACTTTATTGCACTTAGCTATCAAAGCTAACAATCTTACTTTAACGCGAGAACTATTGGCATTAAACGCCGATCCAACTGCTAGAGCTGATAATGGAGACACACCCTTATCGCTTGCCCTAGCAAATGGTAAAATGCCTTTAATTACCGCAGTACTTGCTAAACATCCTAATCCTGCGCAAGAAGCATTTCACTGGGTCATTAAAAATGGCAATAATGAATTGGCAAAAAAATTATTATTAACGCTTAAGCCCGAACCGGATCAGCTCCTGACTGTGGCGTTGGAGCGAAATGAATTAACGAAAATATTTAACGACGCCAAATTGTTTGACAAACCATTTGAAATTCCATCCTCTACAGCTCATGCTATTTTTGAGCAATTTAAGTTAGAAAGCGTGGGTGAATACTTATCAGGTCCAGCTTATCGAGATCAGGATAGAGTAACTATTGAACCCAAATTCTTTTTTTCCCCCGAATTTTACGAGATGGTCTCCCAATTGAACGAGGGTAAATTGTCGAGGTCGAATTTTTTTAACCATAGCACTTCTTTCCCTCAAGACAATCAAAAGGGTAATTTTTTTAAGGATGAATTAGATAACAATGCTAATTTTACCACCGTGAGTGCGGATAATTTATCTCAGCTTGGTTGGTTAGCAGGACTCAATCCTCATCAATCTTTCCTAAAGAATGAAGTTATTTTTAAACGCTTACTAACAAGTATTGACTTAAAGGAAAAAACTTATATTTTAGATAAATATAATATCGATGAATACATTAATTTTATTGCAAAAGTTGAAATATTTTTTCCAAAATTTCCTGCCTCTTATCTTGATATGATTAAAGATCATATTGTGACAAAGCATTTAACTGAAGATTTTTCTTTATCACATGCATACAAACAATTGGATAATGTGTTCGGAACCAACTTCCTTAAAGAATTAAAAAATAAATCCCCTTCTGCGAAAGATTATTCACCAACCTTTTTTTCGGAATCAGAGTCAACCTTTAAGGGGTTAGTATACGATGTAGCGGCTGAACGTCAATTTTTTACCGATTTACTAGTCTATGTCGATACCATTAGTACGACCATTGATAATAACAATACTTTATTCATCCTTGACCAAATAAAAAATATTCTTTCAAGTAAAGAAGCCGAATTAATTAACCTATTTATTGATGAGTCGCTTTTAGATCCTAAAGAAATTTTTGCATGCAAACAAAGTTGCCAATGTGATATTTTAAAATTATTAAATAATGCTGCTGACCCAGAATTAGATGCACTTCAACTTGATATTGAAAATTTAACTTTTCAGCGTTCCCCTTCTTTTCGGTTATAAACTTAATATTAAT
Source organism: Gammaproteobacteria bacterium (assembly GCA_013816845.1). Taxonomy (NCBI): domain Bacteria; kingdom Pseudomonadati; phylum Pseudomonadota; class Gammaproteobacteria; species Gammaproteobacteria bacterium. Next base: position 275,964 of record JACDDU010000004.1, on the reverse strand, counting down.
TTCCTTCAGCTGCCGAATTTAAACTTAGGCTGTTTATTACACAGTTCTTTTTCTTACTCAATCAAGTATTTGCTTAGATTTAAAAATTGTTAACTTTGAGCTAACTTGATATTCTAATCAAGGATTGATTGAGTTAAGAATTTTAAATTATAAAAAAAGGAATAACGGACCCTCTGTTGGTTTTGCAGAAACTTTAATTCTTACCACTGGCATGAAAATTATCGATCAGGAAGATAAATATGCAACGTCTATTTCAAGCTAAAAAAAATAACCATAAGCTTCCTTTATCCCAACCCAAATTAATTTCTAAACCAAAACCACACTCTTTTCGAGATAATTGGAAATTGTTTAAAAAAATTGAAAAAAATTATATTCTTCCCCAGAGAATAAAATCAACTTACCGTGATAATCTCACTGCAGCGATTACTTTGCCAAGTTCAAATAGGGAGCTTAATAAACAATATACAAATTATGAAAAACTTTTAAAGTTAAGCGAAGCCAATATTATTGAGCATGCCGCGCGAAGAGTTGACTTGTTTTTTTACACTCTTGTTGCCTATTACCAACAACACTGCCCTCCTATTCAAGGATTGACTAAGTTACAACATGGTATAGGACGCGTTAATTTTAAAGGTCATCAACCCATGACCCATGCTGCTCATAGTAGTTTTATTACATCAACTGTGGATAGAACTATATTAAAAGAAATATTGTTATTTTCCTCGCTTGAAAAGACCCAAACTACGATCCAAACAAGTTTGCTAGATCGTTCTCATTTTATGGACAGTTTAAATGCGACCGTTGAGGTACCTGTATTTATCAACGAATTTGATTATCTACTTGAAGTACAACACCAAGGTAGGAATGCGAGTTTCAAAATTTTACGGGAGGTGGCTAAAGGCAAGATCGATCCTATTCAGGGTCTTACAAATTTCATCATGATGTTGAATGAAGTTTTTACTAGCATGGGGCAAAATGAAAATATTTTTGAAATCCAAACGCCGCTTACAAAGGAAATCAAACAAAGTGTAGTCGCACTTCAAAGATATGGAACCTTGATTAATAAGTTAGATGTTGAGAGTAACTCAGTGCGGAAGGAATACATTTATATGCTATTACGATTGACGCCGGATGAGATTACACGCTGTGACGCAGATGTAAAAATGCGACAAAAGATTTTAATGGATAAAATGTTTGAGATGCAAAATGAAATTATGACCAAGCCAAGTGCGCATATGCAAGTTGATAAAAGACAATTTTATCGTTCTTACTAAATTTTATTAGAGCATGTCGTTCTAACTACAGAATAGTCTGCATGCTCTTCCTTGGCAGTAGTACCATTTACAATAGAAGGGCTGTTAGATTCGCTAATTACTAGTGGTTCGTTCCGCTCGGAAATATGAGGCTCACCCATGAGTAAATCTAAACTTTTAGTCCGAAGTGACTTTGGAGGTAGTAAATCAACATTAGCTTGATAAGAGCTATCTTGAGTTTTTTCCTGTTTATAAGTGGCTTGGGCAGCATGATTTGAAAGCTGAGCTAGAAGACCTCGTATTGTGGTTAAAGCTCCAACTCCGGCGCCCACGATTGCCGTGCTAATTACTGAGCCGGATAAGTGCATGGATTGAGCAAGTGGCGTAGCAAATCCAGATAATTTTGCAAATCCTGCTCCACATAAGCTGACTGTTTTGATACCTACTACGGGCAGTTTACCAATGACGGAAACTAAAATATAAGGAGCAGCAAATATTGAAACTACTGCAAAAGCACTTAAACTAGTAAGGATGCTGGCTGCTGCAAATAAACCGCCAATATAGGAACCATACTTCGCATCAAGTGATTTTCCATACGTGTAACTCGCTTTACAGGAAGAAATTGGAGAAAAAGTTGCGCGTGCTACTAACCAAGCCGTTGTAAAAATGCCAAATCCCGCTACGCCTGCTGTTAATGCAACTAATCCATAGCCTATTTTACCCAATGAAGAAACAGCTGGATCATTAAATTTTTTAACACTGCGCTCACCTGTAGTCCAACACAATTCTTTTAAAACATAGAATAAATATTCAGTAACAATTTTGCCTAGATTTTTAATGACTCGGGGAATCAATAAGGGCAAAAATTCAATATGCTCTAATAAGTTATTTTTTCTAGGCCAACCGATCAAGGGTAAAATGTAAGATGATAAGATTTCATGGTTTTCAGTATTTATATTAAGAGTCAAAGGCTCGACTTTCTTGTGGCCAAATGTAATTTTAAAACCTTCGGTAAAGATTTGTTTAATAGATTTTGGCTCGTTAGGCAGAGAAAATATTTCATTGTTACTAGGACTAACTTGATCGTCTATTGATAATTCGTCTTCAATAACAAGAGAAGAAAAAGGTGCACTTGACTCGTAAGAATCACTTTTTTGGGAATCAACATTATTATTGTTATTATTTCTGAGCACATTGTCTGGCAAGACAGCTTCAGGGGAATTCGAATTGTTTTGGATTTCTGAGACAATATTCGCTGTAGAGGGCATAGCAGGACTATCTTTTTTATCATTATCGGATATCTCGGGAAAGAGGAAATGATGCTCAGGTAGATTTCCCTTTACAGGATGTGATTGCGCAAAACTTTCAGAATCTCTTTCTTCCTCTACTGGATTCTCAATGGTTGGATTTGTAATGGCGTCACTCAATTGCATCTTTTTTTTGTCAAACTTACTCATAAAATCTGTTATTTCTGGCGATGGTATTTCGGGAAATTCATTTTGAATATTATTTTCAGATTGAGTTTCCGGGTGAATCTTTACAGTGAAATCATTTTGATTTGATATATTTTTGTCTACGAATTCAGTCGCTATGGTCTCTTTATTTTTCAACGATTCGCCAGGTTTTAATAATAAATTTAAGGAAAATGAATCAGCCAGCTTTTTAATAGCGTTAAATTTTTCCGGCGTTAGTTGCAGGAATAATCCATCATAATATTCATCAGGACCATACTCCGCTAAGCCGACATAATCCGATGAAACATCACGTAGTGGATTCGCAAAATGATCACCGCCGGTTGCTGTGAACACGCCGCGCGTAGCCCTTATACTATGAGCTCCACCGACTTGATCGGAATACCCCGGTGCTGATTGTTCTAATCCAATTAATAATCCACCAGAAGCATTGTTGTTGTCCTGCGCCTTGAGCTCAGAGGCATGACATAAATATAAATGACCATGCTCACCATTACTTTGAATAATTTTATGAGAAAATGGATGGATATTATTTTCTCCTCCTAAAGCTACATTAATACCATAATGTTGCCATTGACCAAACGAAGAGGCATCGTATAAAGTCTCATAATGTTTTCGCTTTTGTTCAGCAAGAATTTTATTTTCGTCCCCTACTTTTTCAGCTTGAGCCGCTAATTGAATACCATGCGTAGCAAAGGCGCGTTCGTAGCCTTTGAGTTGGAGCCAACTAATAATTTCATTACTTAATTGAGAAGGAAATTGCACTAATACGCGAGCGCCATGACAAATTGAAGCAACAATCGGCATGTTTTGCTGATTATTCTGCCATAGGTGCCATTCGTTTTTTCTTTTATAATAAAGTTCACCATAATATAGAAGTGCAAAGATACGTTTTAATGTAATAGCTGCGGTTAGATTACCTGGTTTTTCAATAGCCCTGCTGATCATCTCAAAATCACGGTTGAATTGAACTTGGGGATCGCTATTGTCGTAACGGGGAGCAGAGTTGATCATGACAGGCGAACCAAACACTTCTTCACATTGTTTCTTATCTTTTACCTGTTTTATATCATTTAAAATATCTTCTTCAGAGACCAGCTCGTCACGAAATATGCGTGAAATGAGTTCATGATTAGTCTCTATTTTGATTAATTCATATCCCCATACGCCTTTAATTTCTTTTAGTTGGTAGTACGAATTCACCGGAGCGCTAAAATACTCAATGGTTTTAGCGGTTTCCCTACTTATCAACTCAAACCCTTTTGATTTGCATGATAAAATAATTTCTCCTTTCTCATTGATATCAAGATTAGAGACAACTTGTGTATCTTGCTTAATTGAAAATTGAGCTTCTTGGATTTGTTGCGTATTGTCTTTTTCTTTAGTTACTTCGTCTATTTGAGCATTTGAAGCAAGCCCAAAATTAAGCGTAAATGAAACAAAAGCCGTCGGTCCTTGACTGTGGGCGGCTATTATTTTGTCTACATTGGTTTCCCCAAATAATTCTGATAATTTTTGTTTAATTTCTTCGGGACTGTGATCATTACGTTCACCTAAGTCTAACTTAACCTTCCCCTTGCATTGAAAGTTTCTATCATAATAATCGTATTTAAATTGCTGAAAACCACCTGCCCCTGCTTCAAAAAAATTTGCTGCACCCAAACTCCGGAGATTAAGATTCTTTAATCCCTCTTTTTGGTTCTGATAAAGGTCAATTAATGCTTGGCGGGTGATGGTATACATGATTTATAATATTTTTTTAAAGTAAACCATGATTATATCGATTAATTTCTAAGTAAAATTAAGGGATTCTTAAAGATTAATAGCTAAGCTTTATTTGTTTAGTTGATTAAAATACATTTCCCACTTAGTGGAGATTAAATGAAATACTTCAATACCTTAGTAGTTTTTATCATGTTATTATGGCTACCGCTTAATTCAGCTTTTACTACTGCTACACTGCCAGATACTACGCCCGAATCGATTAAATCTTCTGATTTAAAAGGGTTTAAGCTATATAAACCCGCTGTACAAAGCTTAATTAATCAAGCATTAGCTTTGACGGAAAAAAAACTTACCTATACTTATGGCTCAGCAGACCCTAAAAATGGTGGGATGGATTGTTCGGGAACGATTTATTATTTATTAAATTTTGCTAATCAAAAAGACATGCCCCGTGCAACGGATCAAATATATGAATGGGTTTTAAAATATGGGAAATTTTATAGTGTCAATGCCACTACATTCGAAGCGCAAGATTTTAATAATCTTCAACCGGGTGATTTGTTGTTTTGGACTGGAACTTGGGAAGTTAAACGCAAATCTCCTCTCAGTCATGTGATGTTATATCTGGGCACAGATCAAAGTGGCAACCGTTTAATGTTTGGTTCAAGTAATGGCAGAAGTTATCGGGGTAAACAAATATGGGGTGTAAGCATATTTGATTTCAAGCTTCCAGCTCCAGATTCAAAAGCGCGATTTATTGGGTATAGTTGCATTCCTGCGATCAATTGTTAGAATTTGCTATAGTTTGCTGATTTCCAATTGCTTCAATGACCAAATTTTTTAACCATACTTTAGCCAGGTATTTTCGGGGTTACATGTCTTGAATTTCATCCGGGTTTATTTATTTCTTACTACTCTTGTAACCTGGGTGGAATGCGAAGCATGGAAACCCAGGACCTACAACTCTATCCTTGCTTGATGACAAAAATTCTGCATGTTATACGGCATTCGGGAAAGATTAAAAGATTAATTAATTGACTCGGATTAAAAGTGATGAAATAAAAAGTTTGGATTAAGCAGTTCGTGGAATGGAAGATTAAAAAGACTTGTTTATAAGATACTAATGTTTACTCTCCCGATTAGATCAGGAGAGTAAACATTATTGAGGTTATAAAGTTTTTTCTGTTTTATATTTTTTCCAATCCGTTTCTAAATTGCCACGGCCTGTCGTTTCATTAACGCCCAAAACAATTCCACCGGACTTAATGCCCTGCTCGTAAACTTTAGCTCTTTCTTCAGGAATGCCCCATCCTACTAAAGCTCCAATTAAGCCACCTGAAATACTTCCTGCGCCAGCGCCAGCTAAACCAGCTACGAGCGGACCAGCAATAATCAACCCAAGGCCTGGGAATACTAAGCTTGTTCCAATAGCAGCAATAGCACCGATTGTTCCACCTATCGTGCCGCCTAAAGCGCCACCGATAGCTAATCCTTCCATGGATTTGTCACCGGTCTCTTTGGTAACGAGATCGGAATCATAATATTTTTTTCTTGTATCAGAAGACATCAAGACATTAATTTCTTCTGGCTTATAACCTTGTTTGATGGCATCACGATAAGCATTTTCCGCAGCTTCTTTATCATCAAAAATTTCAGTTGTTAATTTATTCTTATTGGTCATATCCGTCATATTTTTTCTCCTAAATAAAATTATTAATATTATGGTTTAAAAAAATTTCAGCTTCAATATAATTGCTTGCGTCACATCGTTATTTGGTCGTGGCTTCACTTCAATCGTGACGAGTGTTACGAATCGCTCTAAGCGCTTCGCTCATTCAATCCTAATAGTCATGCTCATTTATTTGCCACTCATAGAGATTCATTAAACCAAAAAACGGGCGTTGTTGCTGAAAATCTTATTAACTTCGTAAATCGTTTGAACTCAACGCAGTAGATCTGCAACTGCAGTATATCACATATTTACTAAGATAAGCTTTTAGCCTAATGCATTTAGGTGAGTTGATAAGATTGATAGCTATGCATAAAATTAAATCTATGTGAGATAGCGTTATAAAGAATTAACGTTAGATCACAACTAACCAAACGCTATGCTGTTGTATTTTTATTTTTTAGGAGGGTCTTGCAAATCCTTTTTTGTTGGATTCTTTTCATCATAACCCGGTTTGGGATTTTTTCGAGGATCCTTCGGATTTTTATTGTCTATATCTTTAATATTCATGGTTATGCTTTCTCCTTGTTAATTGAGACTTTTTTACATTTTAATGATGCCGCCTTTAATTAGTATATTTGAAAAATTAAAATGAATATTAAGGATAATATATAGAATCAACCCATTAAATGCATTTCTATCATTAACTTAAGAACTTAAGGATCCAATGCGTTTTTCTTTTCTAAAGCCCACATAATGAATGACGGTTCGGACTGTTTTTTTATTTTGCAATTAAGAATTTTTTTAATTGATTGCGACAGCTTTTTAATATATATAACTAGCCAAATATAATTATAAACAGGCCTAAGCATGCCGTCACACCAATTAAATCCCTTTAATGAAATTATCGAAACCCCTGTAGCTATTAATGCACGCGCACTAAGAACATCATTAGCACAAAAAATGCAGGATACTTTCTATTTATTTTCGGGTACGTTTTTCAGTAGAAAACGTAATCACTTTGGCTTATACGATTACTTAACTTTATTTATTCCTTATGCATTAGCCACTAGTTCCATTAACTTTTTCCTTAGTCCTAATCAAACGGATAATCCTATCAGTAATGCGCTTACGCTTGTGGGTTTTATTGCTACTGGTGTTCCTGCGGTAATATTAAATGCTCCCCGTTATTTACTGGGATCATTATTTACAGGACTATGTATGCCATTTGTGTTAGCAAGCCATGGCTTATCTTTAATGATAGGAAATACACACAAGCAACACCTCAATGCCTTCCCCATTTCATTGGCTACGCATGAAACGGACAATGCTAACTTGCAAGCTAAAAATAATTTTACAAACCAAGAAACACTGGGAAATTATTTAAGAAAAAATAATTTAACCTATGAAGATATTAGTGTTAACTGTCAAGGGACAACCGAAGCATTACGATTAAAATTTAAAAGACGTAATTTAAACGTTTCTACTTCGGGGATTTGTAATGGATGCATGGAGGATCATCATAATTTTGCAGAAAGTAATGCTTTAAACTTGAATAATGAAAATGATCGCGTCCAGGTAGAATCATTAATAAAATTAAATGTTGGCGGCCTTACGAATAAATTATATAAAATGGGGGTTAAACCTAGTTTTTTTGCAAAAATTCCTCCGATGTGCATCCCTCCTCTGCAAATTGATACCACCCGTAAATCTTATGGAAGGTAAGGTCCATCTTCATTGTTCAAAATTAGGCAATCTTGGGCTACTGACAGTAATAAAGGATTGTTAGATACTGGGTTACATGCTTCGCATTCGACCCAGGACCAACAGTCCCACAGACATTTTGCTAAAACAAAATTGCAAAATAATTGGGTGAGTTAAGGATACTTTTAACGATTTCCATTTACTTAATTTCAACACTCACTCGACTATGCGATTCTGCCAACGGTATACTGTAAGGGCAAACTTTTGATTGTCCATCTAATCGCATTTTTCGTTTAATCAGCATAGGTTTTTTACCTGAGAATAAAGTTATTTCATACATGACATCATGGTCGGTCACGGGGTTTTCAATTTCTCTCGGATCTCCACCATAATTTTTATAAACAATTTGAGCCAACTGACCGATTTCTTCTATGTTCCAAGTAATCACTAACACTTTATTAATTAATTCTTCTGATTTTAAATAAGTGGCGAGTGACTCTATCGTTTCCTTTCCTCGCGGAATGTGCGTGCCACCGCGATAAATCATCGTAGGTTCTACAGTCATTAAACTGCGCAGAAACGGCAACCCTGTTTGGTCGCGTTTAGGTTTAGGTAAAATAAAATCATCGACATGTGGATAATAAAGATTTAATAAAGGCGCTAAAGCTAATGCTCGATTGAAACCTTGACAATTTAACCGATCGACGGAAGCGGTACTTTCAGCACTCGGTATGAAAATAAGTTGGTTTTTAATTCTTGAAATTGATGGATTAGGTGTAGGACAAGTATTGCTTTGATTATTTAATTTTTGATAATCATGAACAAATTTAACGGTTGGTTTTTTTTGCGACCAATCGATGGTAATAACATATAAACTATCAAAATCACTCGCGTGCCAACGTGGAATCGTTTCTTTATTTTGCCCTAGTTGTTTCATTATTTCCCGCACAACAAAAACTAAATTAAAATGTTCCCATAATACAAACGAAGTTGCATGATGATACTGTTCCTTAAGTAATTCCTGAGCAAAATGATGCACTTCAGTATACATATATTTTGTATTCATCGATTTATTAAGCTGAATTGCTAAAGGTTGTAACGACACAACACCACGCACATAGAAATAATGATGTTGAAAGTAAGGAAAAGGAGCGAATAAATAATCCGGCATACCAAATTTCTTTAATAATACTTGGGGTAACAAAACTGAGCGTTTCCATCCTTGGCATTTTAATTGACCAAAATCCAAAGTAGGTTTTTCTCCATGGCGCATAAAAACAATTGTTTGAAGGGGCGCGCTATCAGCAAATGATGAAAAAATAATAGAGAAAACGATAAGAAAAGTGGTCATGCATTGTTTCATGAGGATACCCGAATCATGATGAATTTATTATTATCGCTTATTACATTTTTAAATAATAACGCCTCTATCTAAAGACAGCAATGCAGGAATGTTGCACGGGCCTGGAATCGCTTATTACGTTCTTGGAGAATAGTAAAGTAGACGACAACTCGAATGAGTTAAACAACTTTTATGAAATGTAATCGGGGTTTAAACGTTTCAAAACTGTATAATACACCTCATATAGACATATTTTAATACATAAATAGTTAGTATAAATAGTTGCTGGGCGTAAAAATAGGCGATGCGAAACAAATGACGCGCTTGGCTACCTGTAATTTCTAGAGCTGCATGAAGGTTGAATACGAGAGAAATAAAAGGCTGTAAAATAATAATCCCTTAGATTTGAAGAATTTGCAAAATTTAAATTAGACTTAATCATAAATAATGGTGCAGCGTCGCTGACATCAAAGAAATCATTTCCTAATATCGAATAGCTGCATAAAGAGATTTCACGCGGTGCTTCCCGGGCGTCTGGCGGCAAACCTTTGTAAGATTTATGCCATTGTTTGTTTCGATCTAAGAGGATAACGAAAGAAATGGGTACATTACAAATGGCCGCTGCTAAGTTAACATAGTATCAAAAATTTTTTTGAAGGTTTTTGGGTCTTTTTGTGTCTTACGATCAGTTCGCAACAAAGACTGCAACATAAATACTTTTGTAAATTTGTAAGATAGCTTAGGTTAGGTGCATTAAGTGGTAAATAACATTTTTCAAAGATTAGGTGTAGTTTATCTTATCCAAAGGCGACAGAGAGGTATTAAATAGATCTTGCTCTGCATTATTAGGCTCTCTATTGGATTTTACTTTATCTTCCGTACGTTGGAAAAATTTCAACATGTAACATTGCGCCTGTAAAACCTTCATTTGTTCTGACGTGAGGCTAGGGGCCTCAAAAATTATTTTTTGTAAAGATAATTTTGCGATTTCTTTTTCTTCAGGCTGCAAATATGGATTGTGTTCGATCAATGCTTTAGCTTTAGCTTTAACAGACTCATCATGTTGAGATGACCCATTAGTATTTTCGACGAGTGGTATTGATCCTGTTTGATGAGGGTGCTGAGTCACTTGTGTTGATTGTGTTCTTCCATGGGTCATTTGATTTTCCATACTATCATTTTCTCTAGGTTGTAAATTAATTTCCTTCTCTAAATTAGATGGAAGATAATTCGCAAACAATTGACCTTTCATCATTGTGTCGACCAAACTAATCGCTTCTTTTATGAGAATCACTTCCCCCAGCCATTTAAACTGTTCTTCATCAAGTTTCGTGCTATTTTTGGCATAAAAAATGATTTTATTATTACGAAGCCTTACTCCACATTCGTTAAGATAAATTCCATGCAGGATAAAACGTTCACGAATTTTATTCCATTTGTTCTGAAGACTATTGCTTATAGAGTAAAAATCTATATTTAATACTTTAGTACAATCAAAACTTAGTAAAAATTTATAATCTGAGGATTTTTTTATATGAAAAGGATCGCATGAAACAATTTTTAAAAGAGACAGGTCTAATATAGTTCTTTTGGAAATTTTATTATTGACCAAGGGAGGAGCTGAAATGTTAGGGATGGAGAACAACCCTTGAATATTCTGATGCAATATACTTTGATCCGATCTATTATTGGTAGGTAATGTTGGGTTATAGCTGTTTTCAAGGGTCGTTGCGGCGGTGAAGTAATTACGAAAAAGCTCCCCTTCCATTGCTATATTAATAAGAATCCCCTCTCTTGGTTTCAAAATAATTTCGCCTAACCAGCTAAACTGTTCTTGAGTGAGTTTTGATGATTCATCGTTGAGTGCAAAAAAAATGATTTTATAATTACGGGTTGTGATACCACATTCCGATAGATCGATTCCCTTATGTTTTAATTTTTCCGAAATGATTGCCCATCTTTGTCTAACGCTTTCAGCGACAGCATTAAAGATTTCGTTTTGACTATAATTATAAATTAACCAAAATTTATAATCTGAGGCTAATTCGGCATCAAAATTAGCGTGCTGATCAAATCCTTTAATTAAGTTATAAAGTGGCGCTGAGCATTGTTTGGATGGTTCCTGGCTCGGAACCCCATAGCCTAGTTGTGCAAGGGTGGTTAATTCGCCATTATTTGTACTGTGATTATTATTAATGTAACTTATTATTGCTTCTTGGTTCATAATCACAATCTTAGCTAAGTGATTGAATTGGTCTAATAAAAAATCTGGTTGCTTTTTTACAGTAAAAACGATGCGGTCATTCTGGATAGAAGTTTTAAATATAATGTTACTAAACTCGCATCCTGGTACTTTAAAGTTATTTTTTAAAAATGAAATTCGAGCACGTAACGATTGACGTATCTTTTCAATTGCAGGAAGTAAATCATGATCTAATGCATACGTTGCAACATACAATATGTTTTTATTTTTATTATTTACTTCAACCGTTTCAAGCCTTAATGCTTGATAGGCAATTTCGAGGTAGCCATAGGGTTCACGTGTGTTCACGATATTTCCATTGTAAATGATAATTTTTATCAGTTTATAGTGTAAGGATTAAGAAAAAATTAAGAATGGTGGGTAAATTAAATTTATTTTTTACACAGGTAAATAATGACAATATTCTTATAATGATCATTAATAATATTTAAGCTATTGGGGTAATTAAAATAAGAAAAGAAGGTATTGATGAGATGTCATTGTGCTGTGTCTAACAATTGGTGCAGAAGTTGTTCTGAAAGAATAGAGTGATGTAGTACCCAGAAAGTTTGCCTCCCATCAACGCACAATGGAAAGCTTAACTTTTAATTAAGATTTCAGCTAGTTAACCTAATTTAGATCCCTTTAATTATCCGTATGTTTATACAGCATTTTCTTATCCCTATGATTTCAAACGTATTTATTGAACAATGTATCCGTATTAACATATATTTTGCATTTATACATGTTATATTTTATACTATCCAGCTAAAATTATAATAATAAGATACAACTGCGAGGAAAAGTATGAAAGGTCGTCGATCATCACGTGGTGAAATTCCTTCGGATGGTGCTAATAACGAAATTCATGACTCAGCTATGTCAGGTAAAGTAGCACCTAAACGACCTGCGCCAGATGAGGGCTTTCCCCTACCTGATAATAAAGCACCTCATATTGAACAGAATTCTGATGGGGACACCTCCACGCATCAAGATATTACTAAAAAATTACGAACCTCTAGCAGCTTTAATAATGATATTAACAATAATAATAATGTTGATGCACGAAGGGAATCTAAAGACGATTTGCATTTCATTTCTTCTTCCGAAAATAATAGAAAACTTACCTTTGAGCAAAAAAGAAAGAAACTTTGTAGCCTTACGCTTCAAAAAGGATATGAACCCCTTTATAACATTCCCCTCACCAATGAAGAATATACAACCTTGATTGGAAATCGTTTTACTGAAGAAGACCTTGATAAAGCCTTTCCCAAAAAAGTAGAAAACATTACATCCCCCCGGATCGGAAAGATAAATGACACTAAAATGAATTCGAGTATGGGCTATCTGGCTTCTTTATTTATTAACCGTACAGACAAAAATGCTGTTGAATTAGTTTATTCCAGTATATTCAATATGAAGTCTAGAACGGGCAAAAAATTAACTGATTTTTTTAAAGATCAACCACGCGCTTTTAGCGACGACGATATAAAGAGAGACATCGCACTTCAACCCCATATGTACGGCATTCTATTAGTTAAGAATAAGGAAGGTTTCTTTTTACAATTACGTGTATTCAAGCACGCCATTTCCGGACACTCAGACCTTTTTGATAAGGATGAGGCAAAAATTAACCGTGAAAGCCATTTTAAATTTTTACTTGTGGCAGGGGAATTTTATACAAGAAATGTAGTTCAACCCAATGGGGCGGAACTCACGCGCATTCATACCATCAATAACAAAACGGGTGGGCACTTTAAAAATTTAGTCGATTTATATCAGCAGCAACTTATCATTAAAAAAGTTTTTGAAGATGCTAATATCTGCTATAAATTTGCTGATCGAGCCTTATTTTTGGATACAGGTGACTTAAGCACCCTGCAAATGGAAAATGAAATTAAAGAGCGTAGCAATTTAATTTCCATTCAGAACGCAGAAAAATCATTAGTCTCGGGAGGATATTCTCACCCATTGTCTTCCCGGCGTTCTCAAACAATGAATATTTATAAACGCCGTAACGCCGTGGTAGGGTTGACGTTTAAACCTCACTACGATAAAGAAGAAGCTATCAGAGCTGCAATTATTCAGCGGCTTCAAGAACAAGCAGAACCGATCAAGAGGATTTTGGATAATAAAAATAATCAAGATACTTTTTCTGAGAGTGAGGAAATTGTTTCTGATGACTCTATAAATCGCAAAAGACCCTAAAAGAGGTATGCACTGGAAAGAATAACTTCCTACACCCGATATGAAGGGTGACTAATTTTTTCGTGGACGCGAAGTTGGAGCACTCTTTTCTAGGTACTTAGCTCGCTCCTTGTCATATACCTTCTTCGCTTTTGGATCATTCAATACCTCCCCAATGGCATGCACTTTTTTCTCATATGCATGGGGATCCTGTTTTTTCTCTTTAAAAGTAAGCGCGAAATGTAGTGCAATCAGAATTTTTTCACCTGTAAGCGTAGCATCGTTCAAAACGCCTAAGACCTGGTAAATATCTTCTTCTTTGGCAAGTTTTTTGGCCTGCTTAACTGTGTCTGAGTCGTTGTGATGAAATAGACCCCCAGCGGCTCTGCGAGCTTTGTGCAATAAATCGGGCGATTTGCGACCTTCAGGTTGCTTGGATGGCTCCTCATTGGGTGGTGTTGTCGGTAAAACTTGCTCTTCGACAACTTTTGGAGGTTGTAAAGCGATGAGCATGGCTTGTTTCAACATATTACTGCCTGACAACATGTCTCTGTACTCCGCTACGGAGGAAAGCTTTAGCAGTGAAGAGCCAAACGGTTTAAGAAACTGGTCAATATTCTTACCCATTCTCTGTTGAATTTCTTCCGCCGTCTCGACATGGTTATTATTATTGTTCATGACTTGAAAATAACCTTGATAGGTCAAAACAATTTCTGCCAATTGGATAGGCTGAAAATATTTTGCTAGGGCATTAATTGTGAATATTTGAGTCGCAACACCAAAATCTAATTTTGTTAACTGAAAAAGTAGATCGGGATTTTCCTGTAAGTAGATTAGAAAATTTGGATTTTTAAGGTTAGTGGCCATTGAAATTGGATTGAATTCTACAACTTTTCCATTTTGAACTTTTATATTCCATCTCTTGAGTGTATTAACTTCAGTTACATAAGCTTTTAATGCTTGTGGATTCTTTAATATCTCTGCTGCATGATGCAATTCTTGATGGAATTCCTTTCTCCGAGGGTCGCCCTCGGGAACTAATTTTAGTTTGTCGCGTATGGCTCTCAGAATGTCAGTAGGTCTCGTTGCTGGCTCTTTAACACCTAATATCAGATAAGGATCTCTTCCTTGTTTTGCCCACAGCTTAGCCTCCAGTATTAATCCGGTTTGGTGTTGTGATTGTTGCTGTTGTTGATGCTCTTTATTATCTGATTCAAATACTTTATCGTTTTCATGCTTAATTTCGGATTGTCGAGGAGATTCATTCTCGGTACTCTCGGGCATCGGCAAATCGCTCAAATTGTCTTCCTTTTCGTTCTGCAGCGAATGAAACTGTTCTAACCCAAGATTGTTTCTTAACGCCTGCGTCAGCTCCGTTAAATGATCACTTTGGAAATCTACGCTTTCAAGTTCACTTACTCTCGTATTTAAAATTTCTTGAGATAAAATATTAGATTTTAATAGACTAGAAAATTCATTTAAAATTTTATTACTTTTAAGTACACGAACAGCATTGTTATTGATGTAGTAGTGTTGTGCCAGAAAATTTTCAATTTGTTGAGCTCCGCTTAATTGATAAAGCATTCGGGCGGCATCATTAAGGTCCGGACTTGAATTCTTATTATAGGATTGCAATAAAATAGCGCTTGCCTGAAAGTCAATTATTCCTGAAGTCAAATCACTCTGTATTCTAAGTAGAGGATCAAATTCAGCTGTTGCACGAGTTTGGTTAATTGGACTATTCATGAATGCAGATGTTTTTTCAATAATATACAAATTTCTGAGCTGTGAGGAGACTTCCATTAACACTGAGCTTTGCCCCTTGTCTATAGCATCTATATCCGTTGCCATCTTTAAATATTCAGTCGGATTACGTGGTTTTTTCAACAGCATTTGTATACGCACTAATTTGGATATATTTGGAGATGGATTAAAAGGGTCTGCTGTGTCAGTAAATCCCGCTATTTTTGAGCTCACATCTTCTCTTGTTAACATATTGGAAAGATCTTAGAGGAATATATCTCTAATTATAATACTTATTTTGATAAGCCAGGCTACGCCATTTAATTATAAATTATATTTATAATCAATGGCTTGTAAAAAATTTTTTCTTTTTAAAATCAAGATTTTTAATTTCAGCCTCTAAACTCAATACTTTGATCTCCTCTCCCGATTCCTGACGTGTATAGTCAACAACGGATAGGTGAAGTGTATTTTCTATGCTATAAAAGTTCCTTGCTAATTTCAGGAGAGATAAACGTGACAATTGCTTACTGGTGCGTATTCGTAATTATATTATTCCCTTATTTATTTACAATTTTAGCCAAATCAGGTGCAGGGTTTAACAATCATGATCCACGCGAATATCTTCAAACGCTTACGGGCTGGCGAAAACGGGCAAATTACACTCAGTTAAACAGCATTGAAATTGCACCTGCTTTCGGCATCGCAGTCATCATTGCTCATCTGCTTCATTCAACCCAATCAACGCTTGATGTTTTAGCGATTATTTTTGTGATTACCCGAGCATGCTATGCGATCTGTTATCTCACTGATAAAGCAGCATTCAGAAGTTTATTTTGGGCCCTCGGCATGGGCTGTATTATTGGCATGTTTTTTATTGGGTAGAAAATGATTCGTTAGCGTTTGAGAATAATTACTGTAATCACTAAAAAAAGAGGAGCAATGACCAAAAAAATTATCGCTCTACTGAAAGTCATATCTGTACCTCCTGATGTTGATACGTTTTGATTGGGTAAAGCGAATTCCAAGAGTAAGCAGAACGGAAATGAAGGAGGATTCTTTTGCAATTATTTTTCTACGGACTGAGCAAAATAGTGAAAATCAAAGTTGCTAGCTCGCATGATAAGAAATAAATTTACGAAGAAATTCGCGCAATTAAGCGATATCTCCAATTTAAAATAGTTTCTTACTCTCGACATAATCGATCAACTGAGAACGCGTGCGGCAGTTTAATTTTTTCTTAACACGCTGCAAATAAAACTCTACTGTCCGTGGTGACAATTTAAGGTAAGTGGCAATTTCCTTAAAACTACGACCTTTCTGCAAATAATAAAGACACTCCAATTCCCTCTTTGCCAACACCTGTGAAACCTCATGAAGACTACTACTTGGTTGTAGCAAAGTATGTGAATTAAATGTTGAGCAATTGTTATCATTGAGAATTAAACGATGTTGATCGGCTTCAATAATCAAGCGCTTAGCTTGAACTTGAAAAGAAGCGATGAAGGTTTCAATACAATGCATCTTATTTAAATAAAAATTATAAACATCTCTGTATTGCGCAGGTACTGTAAAACAGTACATATCCACAAATCCAACTTGATGTTCAAAAATATAAAAAGGGTGATCTAAATTAAACAAGCTGCGAATGTCATGCAGAACGTCTTGGTAAGGCGAAGCTGGACAGGGCATGTAACAAAACCGATCCTTCAAATAAACATTGGGTATGGGCGGAGCAACTTTATATTGTTTTGTTAAGTGATGCCAATGCCAATTTTGATGACTCGTTAATAATAAACTTGTGTGATCATCATAAAGTCGGCTATAAAAAAAAGAATTGAATTGATATTCCTGAAAGAAAGGCTCACAAATTGCTTTCACTTCCTCGGCTATCTTAATCGTATAGTGTTGTTTAGAAATTTTCATTTTAATTTTTTATTAAACTAATTATCAACTTAATGTATTCATTAGCAGGTTCAATTTTTCATACAGTATATTTACCTGTATTGCTTGTTTTTTATTTTACGATAATTTTCATTAAAACATAAAATACGAGCAGAGTGATGGTAAAAAGTAATTTTGGTATCGATGTAGAGCGTACAATTCACAATTATAAATTAAAAACAGGTCGAATCAGAGAATTTTTTCATGGGACATCTATTACCCAGCAACGGGCCCAAGATTACCATAAACTAATTGATTTCATTGATAATTCGGAAAATAGTGCCGCCGATGTCGCCTTAGCTGAACTAATTAAAGAGATTAATAAAAAGGCCCTTCGCGGACCACGACATCAAAGTGCATTGCTAGATCCCTTATTACTTCTGGTTAATAAATATGAACATCAGCCTTCTTATGGGTTCCACCCAGATAGTATTTTTTCCCCTCAAAACACATTTAAAAGTGAAATCGTCAAAGAAATTAAAATTGATACTTACGAAATCGATGCTGAGCAAATGGCAGGCAGTATTGATGCGGGCTTTCCGGGGATTATGACGACACCCTCTCGCAAGCAATTATTAATTAGTAAAAACGATCAAGGTGAATACGTCATTCCGTTTTGCATGCAAATGAATGACGAGTCATTTCAGTGCCTTGATAAGGAAACGCACGAACCTTTGGGTGTGATTCTTATAAAAGATGCAAGCCTGCTTTTTAAAGCAGAACCCAATAAAAAAGGTTTAAATTTTTGCTTCGATACATTATCAAAACTGCAATTCAATGATACTCACATCGAAAATCCACTGGGACAAGTCGCTTTTGCCCATGATATTGAACTAACCGGCAATCTTAACGTCATCGCTGGTGATTTTGCACTTAATCACAATATAACGTGTGCTAATCATATTTTAATTAATGCCTTAGGGGATTGTACCTTTGGGCCGGATGCATTAATTAAAACTAAATCCATCACAACACAAACTAAAAATTTAGACTCAAGCGCACAATTTATTGTGGAAGAAAATGCATCTCTCGCAGCCCTTAATAATCTTGTTTTAAATCCAACTCATCAATGTTTAGCACAAAACATTCAATATCTCGCCAATAATACTATTGAAATAGCAGGGATAAGCAAAACCATCACATCTTTTGAGAATGACAATGAAGGCGATATTGAAATCATTGGGACCAAAAAAGTTATTTTAAAAGATGCTCTCTTAGATGCTGATAATGATATTTTTATTGATTCCGACTTTATTCATGAAGATTCTGCGGTAGAAATGAATGCAAACTGTAATTATTTGCAGGGACGCAATTATTTTTTTGTGGGTAAAAATAATATTAATTTTGCGCGCGATTCATCATTTGTTGAAACTAAAAAATTATTATGCAACGGTAAGATTGATGCGCTAAATGATCTTTCATTACAGATAGAATATGACAAGCATAATAAACATAAAGATGTACAAGCCTTCATGTTGGAAAAAGAAGGAAGATTAAATGCGCACACTATTTCACTGAATACGCCTTCTGCTAAATTTTATGGTGATGTGGATGCATCGACAATGCATGGCAATATTCACGGCCCTTTAAAAATTTATAAAACTTCTAATTGGAATGTTTCAGAAAATTTGCGATTAACGGCTAATACACATTACTTAACAGGAAATCTGCATTGTGCTAAAGCTAATGTACTACTCCGTACTAATCGACATTTTATAAGAGGATTAATGCCACATGAAAAATTAATTCTTAATCCCATCACTGCCGTCAACAAACGCGCTTTTATCGAAGCAAATAATTTACAAATTATATCAGGTGCTTATATTGATGTGGGGACTCGCACTAAAGCGACTACTTCATGTGCTTTCAAAAATCTACTGGATCTAGATTTAGGATTAATTGAATCAAATGCAACATTACGTCATCGCCTCTTTGGCTTGGATTTAACCTTAAATGTACCCAATGTAACAAAAGTTTTAGAGACCATAAATCATATCATTCATCTTGATTTTTCTGAGCTGCAAACAGATGTTTTTAATAAGGATCACGCTTACCAAGCATTGAATCTTTTAATCATTGCCCTCAAGTTAATTTTTACAGATGTCGGCTTGGCAGCCAATATTGTAGTCCATACAGGTACACTGCTGTTAGATTTACCCCAAATTTTTCAAGAACTTGAAGCGATAAAAGAGAATTGGGATGATCTTGAATTATGTGATGTCATTCCTTTAATTGTTAATATTAAAGGTGTGGTGGCCGATGGTTACCACTTGGTTACCAGCAGCATGGCAAACCATACACTAGATCATAAAAATCAAACTGTGGAAAAAAATAAGAAAGTACTAACTAACATTGAACGAACACAGCAATTTTGTCATACGGGTTTTTCTTCCTTAACACCGCATTACCAAACAGAAAGTTTGATTGATATTAACTTGAAGGGCGTTCTTACAGGCAATCTTCATGAAGAATCTGCTCTCAATATAACTTTAGGGAGTGCCCAATGTGCTGAAAATATTTCTAAGCAGTTTTATGTTGGTCATTTTCAACATGATAACTCATTTAGTCATAATTTAAGTTATTTCGGGCAATATTTATCTGAAAATGGCCATGCAGCTACGCATAATTTAGTTACAGAAGTCGCACACCTTGTCCAAGGCCCCAACAGTACTATGCATGCAGATACACAAGCAATGCAGGTTGAAAACTTTGATCAGCAAGGGACATGGTCAGCCAAGCAAGGTTCTACAACTATTAACTATCACGACATTCATCCATCAGCAACCTATACGCAAGATGGCGGCAGTTACACGTCCACTCACACTGACGTTGCGGGCCTTGCCAATCTTAATCATCAGTTAAATAAAATTTCTCATTTAAATATAGGCGCTAAAGGAAGTGTAGTGACCGATTATGCAGAAATCGACATTCCTCGACTTAAAAATGAAAATCAATTAAATATTTCAAATGGCAGCGCGTCGATCCAGCAGCTCAAGAATCGAAAAACTGGAACAGTGAATAGTGTTAAAAGCAAACTTGATATTCAAGACATAAAAAATAGAGGTTCAATTTCTTTAGATCAAAGCTTACTTCAAGCCGCCTCATTTTCAAACGCGAATCATTTTGATGCTAAGAAAAGTATTGTAAAAGTAAATCATTTTAAAAATTTTGGGCATACAGCTTTCCGCCAGTCCCAAGTCAAATTTGATGCGTTTGATAATTTAAAAAATAGCCATACGCAAAGTGAAGATACTGATTTTACCGCATTAAAAATAAACAATCATCGTCAAGCACGTTTTGGTTTCAAAAGTAGTCAGGTGGAAGTTGAACTTTTACACAATGCGGGTGCCACTTCCTTTGAGCAATCACAAGTCAAGATTAATGACTTTGAAAATATAAAAAAAGGTAGTGTTCAATTTGCAGATTCTGAATTAGTCACTTCAATGTTGAATAATAAGCAAGAGGCTGAATTAGAGATCAAGCGCAGCAAAATCGAAGCCTTTCATTTAATCAATGATGGGGATATGAAGGCTGATCAAGCTAATTTAAGCGTTAATCATTTGCAAAATAATAATCAAGCTTCTCTAACTGAAACTGATCTACAGACCACCACTTTCATTACTACTAAGCAACTGGATTTAAATCAAAGCCGAATTGCGAGTCAAGTAGCAATGTTACACGGCGAAACAGCGATTCATCAAGACAATGAAATATTAAGCGATCGGGTGAAAGTTGCAGGTCAGGTGACAATTGATCAAAATGCTTCACTCATCTTAAATGGAAAAGATGAGCTTGAATTAACTGAAACTAGTGATATAAAAGGTGGCGGGTTATTTCTTCATGCTAATGATAAAGTTCACATCGATCCAGATGCGGTAGTTGATGTTGACAAACTCTATTCTAATTTTCGTGTTTTTCCTGATGCACATGATTATATTGCCGGCAAAGGTTATCACGTAAATGCGAATCAGCTTTTTTATTTTAAATCGCCGCAAGATTTAATTATCGATTTTCCGCTACGAGCCTGTGATAATTATCTATTAGGAAAAAACATTGCTGTACGACCCTTCGCCCCCACGCCAGAAAATTTAAAGTATGCCAATGAAGTCGGTCATTTGATTGATGACAATGTCATCTATGATCCAATTTATAATCCTCCGCTAGACAGTTTTTTCTTTTCTACAGATCCAAATGCATTAGTCCATTACAATTTAAATCATAATCTCTATCTCGACGCGAGTGAGCAATTAGATATTTATGCCAATATGAGTGGTCCCCGGTTAACATTTATTGGCAAAGACAAATTATTTATTCATCAAGCGCCTTCCTCCTCGCCTTATATTATTAAAGAATTAACTTTGTTGAGACATTTATTGCATGCTGATGATCTCATTTTAAGTGGAGACACGATACAAAATGATAACGGTTATCTCAAAGCGCACACCATCACATTATTTCCTGGTGTAGGGGGCTTTACTAATTTCGTCGGCATGGTCAGAGCAGATCAACTTCTATATGGGGATGCTTTGGGTGATATTATCAACATAGGCTTGGTCCCGCCTTATCGTAACAATCCATACATTCCTGGCATATTAGAGGGCTATGATTCATATCTTCATACGAAAGGTCAAGTGATCGGTGAAGCAGGCGATTTTTTATCTGACCGTGACCTCCTTATTGATGCAGATCAAGGGGTTGAGGCTCGGGCTAAAATTATTACTTTAAGTTCAAGCCATGATAAATCTAGCTATTTAGGTTTTTCTAAATCAAGTAAAACCATCACTGAAGATTTTGTCTACGGTTGTAATTTTAAGTCTAAAACAAACAAGATTCATGTTAATTCAAATCATGCTGATATTAATACCTATGCAGCAAATTTCAGCGCGCCTGTATCAACCATTTTATCTGTCGATGGTGAAAACCATAAAGTCCGTTTGTATGATGTTCTAACTAGCAAGCGTATTAAAGAATCCGGGAGCAGTTGGTGTGGTTTAGCTTCGCATTCTTCT
This sequence comes from Gammaproteobacteria bacterium, assembly GCA_013816845.1. Classification (NCBI taxonomy): domain Bacteria; kingdom Pseudomonadati; phylum Pseudomonadota; class Gammaproteobacteria; species Gammaproteobacteria bacterium. The sequence continues at coordinate 253,674 of JACDDU010000004.1, read as the reverse complement.
TCCCAAGAAAATCAAAATAATGTTACAACCAAATTCAATGTACCAGAACATGTAACTGTAGTTTCTCATCAAAGCGATATTGATATTCGCGGAGCACAATTTCAAGGGAATGGTAAGCTAAGTCTAGGCGCTGGGAATGACATCAATGTTTCTATTCCTATCCTTGATCATCATTATCATGCTACCTCGCAGGGATTTGCGACAGCTATTTGTGGTGTACCCATTTTGCAAACGCAATCCAATGAATCTTACCACCCAACGCTAACAAAGCCTGCTTTAATCAACGATTTTAATCAACTTACTCATTCCAACGATAATTTATCTACTGGATTAAATTTAGGAAATGTTATTGTCGATGGGGCGGACACAGCCAATACCATTTTGGGGGCTTTTGAAAATGGAAATTATATTGAAACCTTAGGGAATGAAGTATTACCGCAAGTATTTAACCCCAACATTAGTCTAACTTATTCCAAAACTAAAATTGACCAGGATTGGCAAACATTAGGGAATGGATTTATCGATGTGGGTGAATTAGAAATCATTGCGCCATATGGTAACGTTACCTTTGATCATGCAATCCCAGTTCATGTAAAAAAGCATGCGTATATTGAAGCGGAAAAATTAATCGAAAATGGCGTTGCACTTGCTTCACAATTTTCCGCCCACCAACAAAGTCTTACCGCTACTGGATATCTTTCAGGCGATGTCACTGTGGATTATCGGGAAAATAATAGTCTAAGCAAGAATCAGCAATGGGTTAATCAATCCTTTAGCGTAAATGGACCATTAGAATTGCATGTTGGGGAGTGGTGTCTTAACGGCGCTAAAGTGCAGACACGTCATTTAGCGGGAGATGTTAACCAATTAGAAATCAAATCTCACCTAAGCCATAAAGAAGAAAGTAATCATGGTTTTACCGCTTCAACGCGTGGAAATTTTGAAGTTAATCACGGTTCCTCCAATGAGTCACGGGTAAAAGAAATGAGTGGCATTGAAATCATCGATGATCTCAACGCAAGTGACAATGAATTTACTGTCTATCACATTCGCAGCGAAGCAGGAGCAATTCTTTCCCATGGTAAATTGAATTTACATCCCGAGACTTTCACAGCTATTCCTATCCATGAACATACTGAGTCAACGCAACAAGGAGTGGGAATAAATAAAGGCGTTGCTCCATTTAACAATAATAATTCTTCTCACTTAAGTACTCTTTCAATTTTATCGCAATTAAGAAAAGAAAAAAGTATTCTCAAACCTAAAGTGTATGGTGCAAGCGGAACGGATTTTAGCGCTGAGAAAATCACAGGATCGCTCGTGACAACAAGTGAAAATAGTCGTCAAATTACTCACGAAACCAATAAAAATTATCAGACTAAGCTACCGCTTTATGATGCAAATTTTTCCCACCAATTTGCGGGTCGTCTTAAAAAAATTACGTCTCCTTCTAGCGGAATTGAAAATGACGTGACATTTGCGGCGCCAGACCAAAGCCAATCTATCTTTGTAGCATCAGTTCCCGAAGATAATATTCAAATTTACAACTCACCTATTCAGGGCGCACAAATTGTTTCATATCACAATAAACAAAATGAATTGGTTTTTGTTTATGATGCAGCATTAATGAATGAAAATTATCTGAATTCCAACTTAACCCAATTTATTAGTACACAAATTGCTAAATACGATAATCCGCAAATTTGTTTTATCCGTAAAAATTCAGCTGAGACCTCTACAATCAAACCGGAAAAAGAAGCAACATGGTTTGATTATTTAAGCGAGTTTAATGCAGGCGTTGAACGAGCTAAAACATCGTTGGTGCATCAGGCATTGCATCCCATTGATGAAGTGATTGAATCGGGTCGCTTAGTGCGTGATGGGTATAATGCAATGTTATTCCAAACAACAGGCATTTCCTTCTCTAAAGAGGCAGATAAACGCAACACCGCACGCGGAATAGAATATAACAAAATGGTAGATGATTATATGACTGCAAAAGGACCACAACGCGTAGGAATTTTAGCTGAGGCGATGACGAATTTAACATTTGGCTTCGCCATGCATGAAGCTAAACATGGGGCTATGGGCGCCGGATTAGATAGGGGATTAGAGAAAGCTTGCGGTGATATCATTAATACGCCAAATCCTTTTGTGCCTTACTTCTAATGTAAACATGAAAAGGTAAATAATTAAAATCTTTATTAATATTAACGGTTCCGTTAAAGATCCAACCAGTGTGGGTTATGTCGATCATTAATAAGCTCAGTGAGAATGAGTTTGGAGTTACTGCACTCAGGTAATAAATAGTGCTGGTAATATTCTAACAAAGGTTCAAGAAGCACCATTTCAGTGGGTGTATACTCGCTAGCAATTACTTGGGGGAGACGAACCACAAATTCTTTAGCCTCTTCCATTTCTGTATAATATTTGTAAATATTTAAAATTTCTTTGAGTATACTTCCCGATTCAAGTGTTTGAAATTTTTCCGCGAGTTCTGTTCCTATAGCCCAGGAATTCATCTGTGTTAGTCTCGAAATATCTACGCTCGCATCATAAAATTGATAATAATTAATGAGCACTTGTTTCATTTTTTCATTAAATAGGTGTGCATGTGTTAAATCATTTTCATAATATGGATTTGAATTATTGCGATAAACTTTATTAAAAAAATAATGAGCAATCTCATGCATAATAGTGCCTTGTGTTTCTTGATCTAACGAAGTCCCTCTCGCTACAATTCCACTATATTTATTATAAAAACCATAAACAACACTGCCCAACTTACCTGAGGATTTATTACAGTTTTGCACTATTCGGATATGCGCCTTTTCATTAATCATAAAATCTAACGCTACATATTCTAAAATCACTTTCAAAATTGGGTCTGCGACCATTTTTTGTAAAAAATCATACATCTCTTTTGGGCTTATTACCTTATCGTCAAAACGAACACGATCCATTAATATTGCAGCAACATCAAGGGGAGACCCCGATTGATGTTGATAGGGATAAGAAGACTTCTGTGCTAACTGACTACTTTTATCTATATATTGTTGTAATATGGTTTTTAAATGGGTTTGAGAATTAAGATTAGGATTAATTGCATTTAAGGCCTCTCGAAATCGTTTATTAGCTTCTTCGTATTGGAAGGACTTCATTAAATATCTCCCCTCTTCCATTAAACGATAAACAGGTTGCTTCTTATCTATTTTTTCTGCAAAAAGAGTATGAGGTTTTTCTTTTTCGGAGTGCATTTCTGCTGCTGCCATTACTTTTGGTTGTAACAATTTCATCAAAGCTGGATAACCTTTCGATGCTGCGCGGTCAAAAGGGGTTCGACCATAACGGTCTTTAATGTTTGTTTTAGCACCTAATTCGATCAGTTTTTTGGCTGCTTCCAAATTCCCATCCTGAGCCGCACAATGTAAAGGAGTTCTTCCTTCTTCATCAGTTTCATTAATATTCATTCCAGCCTTTATTAACTGCGCTATCATTTCTGGAGTCCCTTTATCATTTGCTGCAGCAAATAAGAGGGTCATACCGTTATACTTAATGTTAATATCAGCACCTACCTTGATTAATTTTTCAAAAATTGATTGATGACCAAATGCAGCTGCATAAGAAAGAGCAGTGTTACCCAACATGTCTTGCTCATTAATGTTAGTTGATACACTTAAAAGCAAATCTATAATTTCATCATGACCATACACTGCAGCCATATGTAAAGGATAAAATTGAATGAAGGCATGTTTACCGTAAAAGAACATGCCACTAGAAGTCGCTTCAATAATGGCTTTATCTTTAATTAAAATTTCTCTAACTTTTTCAGTGTTACCTTGTTCAATAGCTTTGAAAAAATCCTTTCGCAGTTGTGCGTAATCTATTAGGCGCTGAGCCATTGCCAAACCTGCTCCACTCGAAATATCGAAAGGCGTTTCATGGTCACAATCACGGTCATCGTAATCAATACCAAAATCGATTAATTTTTTTGCTATTATTTCTCTATTTTCAAATCCAGCAATTAAATGAAAAGCATTAGCATCCGTTTCACTTTTAGCATTGATATCAGCACCAAGTCTTTTTAGTTCTGCCATATTATCGAGTTGCCCAAATATGGCAGCATAATGAAAAGCTGTCAGATGTCCCCCTTCATCTTTTTCTTCGATTTCTGCACCATGTTCGATCAATAGCTCTAAAAATGACACCTTTCCCATACTCGCTGCACAATGTAAGACAGTATCACCAAGGTTAGCTTTCGCATTGGGGTCTGCATTATTTTCCAACAATAATTTAACGATATGTTCTCGATTTTCAGAATGGTCCTTTTGGGAGCTATAAAAAATGGCTGCATGTAAAGGAAATGGATACTGCAAACTATAAGTCATGTTTTCATCAAACTTATTTTCTAAGTCTATGACTTTCGATTGATTGTTAACTAAAGTAGCATCTATTTCTATTATATTTTTTACTTCTTGGTCATTACCTTCTTCAATAGCTTGAAATAATAAGAATTTCAAAACGCTAGGATGTTTTTTTGCAATTTCCGCGCAAACCATTTTGAATTGCTCCGCATTTAAGGAAGTCTTGATTTTATAATTTTCTAACCACGGCAACAGTTCAGCGGGATATAACTTAATCGCTTCCATATAAAAATTAAAGTCTTGAGCTTCTTTTGGAATATATTCAATGGCTAAAAAATTTTGCTTAATGGCTGCGATGCAAATTTCAGTCGTTAAAATCTCAGGGGGAGTAGTTTTCAACATGCGCCAATCATGTCGTATTTCAGCTTGCCAATTTAATATGGCTTCTTTAAATTCGACTCGTTGCAATAAAGAAGGCGGGACGCTGTGAATAGCTTGCCAGTTTTGGTTAACTGCATGCATACAAATATCAAAGTTACGCAGCGAGAGTGGAAATTTTTCTATACGTTGCCAATTTTTCTTAATTTCCTCTTCAAATCTAGAAATAGCATTTGAAAATTCCTTATGCATAAGTAATGGCTCTGGAATGAATTCAAGTGCACGCCAATTATCACCATACAAATATTGTCGGACATCATTGCTCTTCACAGCTCTCAAGCACATTTTAAAATCGCGCATGGCCTCAGGAACAAACTTGAGTCCTTTATTCTCGCCACCAGCAATAACATAAAGAATATCGTAATCATTTAATTGCTCATCAGGGATAAATTTCTTAAAGCCAACAGAAATCGTTACGATTGCCATACACACATTATGGGTAAGTTCAGTTTTGGGGATGCTTAAAAAAAAACTGGCGTTTTTATTGATAGCAGCCAAATAAAGTTGCTCAATTTCAACTGGATCTAAATTTGCAACAAAAATATCCGTATATAAATCCTGATTATCGAAAGAGCCGCGTTCAATTTTTTCTTTAAGTGATAAATACTTGGCGCGTGTATTTGACATGTGTTTCGCAATCTCAGCTTTTATTAATTAATGATTATTAATTATAGCAACGAAGTAAGAACAACTTATCAGGAGGCTTATCTAAAAGGTAAGATTTCTTTAAGAAAATATTTTTTTTATTTGATTGAAATCATTAGGTTAGTGTGCTTGATTTTGTTAAATCTTGATTATACTTAAGGAAATAACTTATTTCGGCGGAATTATGCGCACAACTTCTAAAAATCAAAAAACAACCAAGCTTGGTTACATCCCCCCCTAAAGTCGATTTAGCTGATTTGGATGTAAGCAACTCTAAACTTGTGTCGGAGGATCGAATAGAACTGCTAACACAGCTATTAAGTGAGCAACCCGATGGTAGATATAGTAAAGCAGCACTTAGAAGACTTGCTTTCGAAAAACTGAATATTTATTTGGACATAGAATACGGCATTGTAAAAAGAACTGATAGTGAAACCAATTCAATACAATTATTTGCAATTTATAAAGGTGCTACACAAGAAAAAGAATTGGGGGCAGGAGCCTTTGGTGTCGTCAAACTAACCCAAGATTTAACCACAGGCGATTTCGTCGTTTTAAAAATTAATAAATCAAACACACCTCCAAGCATGATCTACAGTGAAGTTGTAGCGATGTGGAAAATGGACGTACTCCTTTTCCAATTCGAATATGATTCTCTCAGAAAAGGTAATGAATATATAGTTGGAATGAAAATTGCCAAAGGTAATGAATTATGGAAGCTTATCGGTCCCGAATCAAATGGTTTAAAAAACCCTAAAGATAATTTCAACCCACTGCAACGATTAATGTTCGCGAAAGGAGTTTTGAAAAGCACGAAAGATGCCCACGCGCGTGGCATTATTCATCGAGATATTAAGCCTGATAATTTTGTCTGCGATCCTGGAACGTGTAAAATTGAATTAGTTGACTGGGGAATGGCCAAACCAATTCAGGGTAAAAAAGACCAATTTGAATTGTATGATTCAAAGGTTCATGGTACAGCGTTCTATATGGCACCCGAGTTAATCGATATGAAGCAAGCTACGGTATATAACGAAAAAACTGAAGTTTACGCACTCGGACAAACCATTGGTAACATTTTTGGTTTAACCAAAGAAGCAGCGCCAGTGGGGAAGTATTTTCGACAAGAAATAGTTAGTGCCATGAGCTCTCAATTTCGTGAAAATGATAGGTTACCATCAAATCCGAATAGTCGTCTTGCACTTTTAAATATTTTAACTGAAATGACTGATCCTAATCCTGATCTACGTCCTTCCATTACTACTGCTTATAGCAGAATTAACAAACTACTTAAGGAAGAGTATAAAGCTGAATTTAAGGTCGGTGTGATTCATCTGCAAGAATTTGAAAATCTATCTAGTTCAGCGCAAGAAAAATTAATTCAAAAAATGCGAAAAGAAGGGATTACAGCTTTTGCTCTGGCCGATCCACTAGTGGAACCTAAGGATAATTTAGTTGCACCCCAAATAGATATGCAATCGTACTATAAAATCCGCCAGATTTTGGAAAAAAATAATATCCTTAATATTGCGCCTGTCGTTTTTCATGGCTCCAAAAATGAAGCAGAGCAGGAAGCGGGACAATATTTTCAATCGCATTTTCAAGCCCGCCCAGTTATTTATTCGATTGGTAAAGAGGTAAAACACAGAGGTAACCTTTCTAAAATTGAAAGATTTGCGATCCAGGAAAAAAAGATAACCTCTTCACCTTCCGTTTCATCTGTACCATCATTGTTAACAAAGAACACACCCAAAGAACCGACGTCTAATCCATCATCATGGCGACAGAAATTTGCCGCGCGCACGAATGGCATGTTTTTTTCTCATAAAAACAATTCTAATGATGCAAATATGAGCATTCAAAATGATCCTTATTACCATGGAAGCATAACCAGCAAAGCTGCCCAGGATGTCTTATCAACTAAGAAAGATGGTTCGTTTTTATTAAGATTTTCTCAAGAGGAGCAAGCTTACATTTTAAACTTAAAATTAGGTGATCAAATTAAGGAAATATCTTTTGTGCAGGCGGACTTTGATAAATTTAAAAAAACCGTAGGTACAAATGGTTTTGTGAAAGATAAGATAAAGCATTATGAAACAGGAGAGGGAAAGAAACTTAATGTTGCTTATAGAGGCGTTGAAAATCCGAACGCGCAAGAAAAACAAAGCTTAGATCCGATACTTGAACACCTCTCTTTTAAAAAGTAAAAGTAACATATATCATAACCCGAGGAATAGGAATCTTTATCAATTAATTTCTCGGGTTACAATGATACATACCTATCGGTTTTTTCCATACCGCGCCGCTTATTGAAAAAAAATGCCTGGAAAACAAGGTTTTGCGAAAAAGATACTTAGTTGCATTTATTTTAAGAATAATTCATAGGTTTATTAAAATTAACTTAACAAGTGAATTTAAGATTCGCGCTTTAAGGTGCTTTTAATAAATTATAGTCAATGAGCTACTATAATGATCAACAACTCATTTACAAGTGGTTCGTGCAATGCATACTAATCGGCCAGGCAATAAAGGCTTATTATCATCTGAGCAAACAATAGGTGATATTCAATCTGTTAACCTCAGCCGGGCACTCATTGAAGATTTATTTACACAATTAGCTTCTGATATTAAAGCTAATCCGAGTCAAAGCCAATCATTGAAAGCATTATTTGGAAATTACCATTCATATTTAACCGATCTTTCTCAAAACCGTCACCCTTCTAAAGTACAAACAAATAAAGTTACTGCACAGTTTAACCAATTAAAAAAAAACAACAGAAAAGAGTACAATGAATCACTCGACATTTTTATAACAGATATCAATAATAGAAATGTTAATATTGTTCGTTTAATTCAAGATGAAGTTGAAGATGAAAGTTTTTCCTGCTTTCTTGAACGTTTGTCACTCGAACGAATAAATCCTATCGATTCGTCAAGTCTTGCACCTGATTTATTAGCAACACATAATAAAGCTATAAATATTAGTTTGACGCATTTATCCTTAACCGGGAAATTAATGGAATTAGAGAATTTAATTAAAAATAATTCAATATTTGCAGCATTAGCAGAATATAAAAAATATAAAGATGAATTTGAAATCGGCTTAGATCCTAATGTTTATCGCCATTTAAAATATTCACTCGTAGAAATGGTTTATACTTTACGGGGTTTTTGGCCCGTTCAAGATGAATATGTACGGGATCTTTATCAGGCGACACGCACTTTTCTTTCACATTATGAAAGTGGTACAGATAAAGATATTTGCGCAGATGATTTTAAATTAATGATTGCTAAAATGTATTTAAATTGTAATTATTTTAATATAAATAACAACGAGATCTTGCAGAATTTAACTAACAGCGCGGTAATATTAGCAGAGCTCTATCTTAAATATCCCACACTACCGGCAATACTAGATTTTATTAATTTTTATTATCCAATATATATTAACTCATTTTCATCATCATGCTTCATTCCGCTGGTCAATGAAGGAAAGATTATGAGTTATTTAGATCACCTTCAAGCTTTTACTGAAGCAATGAATACATTGAGTTTAGCAAATCCTAACTTTAAACAAGTATATCAAGAATTTCTATCCACTTTGCTACATGACGTATTAACCCCTTCAATCCAAGGCGGACTAAATAATAGCCAATATCAGCAATCTTTTGATCTCGCAAAACTGTCAATCAAATTATTAAGAAAATCTAAGCGAGCGATGGCTGAAAAATTTGGTAATGTTATTCTTCAGACGTTTAGCCAACAATTAATTATCTTGTCTACAAGCAGGGATGCGATAGCTTTATTTCAAATTTTAGATCTGCTTAAAATTTTCATGGAAATGCGCCCGTTATTTACTCCAAACTTTGAGATTTACATTCCACTATCTCATAATATTATTCAAATGTATCATCTTCACGTAACACCAGAAAATTTTCAAAATTCCAAAAAAATACAGGAAAAAGGAGGTTTTTTTATTTCCTATCTTGACAAATATAATTTAGAAAACCTCAACGAAATAAATACAAACCTGCTTATCCAAACATATTATAGTTATGGTAATATATACCAAAAATTAAATGAGTATTCACAAGCAATTCCTCATTACGAAAAAGCATTTCGTACATGGGAATTAAATAGAGCAAAGTCAAATAATAATATTAATATAGATTACCTTCTTAGAGACTTAGTTTTTTGCTATTTTGAGCCAAATAAATCTACTATACAGGTTGCAGATGTTAAAATCGCGTTAAAAAAATGTATACAAGCAACCAGTTATGCACAACAAATTGAAAATCCAGATATCTTTGATCAAAATCAGTTAAGCATCATTCAGAATCACATTCAGTTATTTCTCGAATTTTCCGAACAACTTGATCTGATGCAATTAAATCCACATTGTTATTCAGAACTACAAAAATATATTTTAAATATGGCTAATACTGCGCTCTTGAATAAAAATTATAGTGCATTTTTGGATTATCATTTTCAATTATTACGTCTTTTAGAGGAGATTCCTCAGGTATATTACAGATTTGAACAGTCCTTACAAAATTATGAAATTTTCACAGCAATGTTAAGCGCTGCTAGCATTCTAGAACTTGCAGAAAATAGAACGGATCTTAGCAATAAAATTGATGAATTCATACGGAGTTTAACAGACTCACTATTAACGATTCATCCTAATGCTACAAGTTTTTTTCAAAGTTATGGATATGAAATAGGTGAACAACATTTAAAAAACAATAAATATGATTTAGCGATCCAGGCATTTAGTCTCGCATTATATTGCGTAGAAAGAAATTTGGTCGATTCACAAGATAAAAATCTTATGTCATACAAATCAATTATTATTAATCAAATTTGCTTATGTACTAAGCTTTTGATTAAATCAAAAGAACAACAAATTAATTATAAACATATTTTATCATATTTTTCTCATTCCCCGGTTAAATCAGCCATGAATAACAACCCTTCTCACCTTATATTAAGCAACGATAATCATATCTTATCGATAACCCAATTTATGTTATCTATCCATCTTGAAATTTTAATAGATGCTTATAAATTAAGGGATGCAGAAGCGATGAGCTATACCGCTCAAGTTCTTTCTCAACATTTGTTTGACGATGAAAATTTCCAAATTGCAGATGAAATAACCAACAATGAAACATATCAAAAAGACTTACTAAAAATTTTACATAAGGGACAACGATATTTAACAAGTAATCATAAATATGTGGAAGCAATTAACTTAGGTACTTTAAGTTGTATTATTATTTCTCTTCATACGAAAGTTGATGATGACCTAGAATTAGATGATGATGACGAAATGGAAAGTGAAGAAGATTTAGTCCAATCTAAAACGAGGGTGGCGGAAACCAACAACAATAATAACATGAGTCTTGATCAATTACATGAAGAAAATTTATTGCAATTTAGCACTGTAGTAAACAAACTCTTAGCAGAAAAAATAAAATCGGATCAATACGATTGTTTTTCCAAGATTACTAAACCCACGGATATCTTAGATCGATTAGATGTTAATGAAACACTAATTAAAGATCCAAGGAAAAATGCTTTATTTTATGAAGCACTTGAGAGTCTGATCTTAGCTTATGCAGATTATCAATTTCATACTAACCAGCCTAAGGAAGCATATCAAACTTATTGTAGTTTTGAAACGTATCGAGATGTGAATGATGACGATGAAACTATTATTAATAATAAAACGATGCAATTTAGAATGTTAGAATGTTTGATTGCTATCACCAATCATGCTTTGATTGCGAACTTGTATTACAAAATTGAATTTACAGATAATAAACTTCCTATTGAAGATATTTATTTGATGTTACAGTTATTGCCTGCTGCTGAGCAATTACAAATCGTCACTTATCTCACTTCCACTGTAGAAAATATTAAAGCGTATCTATCCTCAATAGTCATTGAGAATTCAAAAATAACAAATGATACCTTGACCTTAGAAAGGTTAATGCGTGAAATTAATGCTCAGGATCAATTACATCAGCCATCATTAACGGAATTTCATGGATCTTTATTTAATTCGAATCATGATGTGAATTCAAAAAATGATGGATCTTCTCCACAAGTTGATAGAAATAATTTTTCTAGCAAAAATTAACAACAAACGATAGCTACCTACACCTTAAAAAAATAATTTAGCCCCACAATTCCATTACAGATTTTTATACCTTAAAGTATATTAATTACTTCGTTAATAAATTGTAACGGCGTGGGTATTTTGCCCCCTTTAAGCTTATACGTAATTAGCCTCTCGACACAGCTCATACGCATATTGGTTTGCTATTTCAGATATTTGAGCTATTTCTTCTGTCGTAAATTCACGCTCGTGTGCACATCCTAAGCCCAATGTTCCAATGACTTCTTGATTGAGAAAAATGGGTACGCATACCATTCCCCGTATTCCTACTGTGCGTGCACCTGGCCTTATTATAGGTGAGGTAGCAGTAAGTAAATTATTAAAAACTAAAGGTTTTTTAGTCTGCACTGTCATTCCTGATATACCTTTACCTATAGGAACGCGTTGTGTAAATTGAATAACTTCTGGTGGGAAAACACCGACACGAACCACAGAGTATAGATGGTCATCTTCAAAATTTAAACGGTGGATAATTCCGATATCAGCGGAAAATTTATTAACGATCTCGGTTAAAATTTCATTCCAGTTGACTGACATATAATCACCTTTTAATGACAAATACACTATTAATTAAAGTATACCCATTAACAAAGATATTATTATTAAGGCAGTTTTTTTAAAAATTTAAAATTAATAACTTCATAGTTATAATCTTTACCAGACCCTGGGGATTTTGTATAAACTAGGTTGTTTAATTAAGTTGTTAATATAGATAAATTTACTAGTCACTACTAGCATAGCCATCATTTAAAATAACAATTTAAAACTTCTATTTATTTTACTAAAAATTCATTAAATTCCTTTTCCTTCAATTCACGTTCACTCGCACTACCAAGTCCAATTGCTCAACAATAGTTTGCTAATCAATGAATAGAGCTACGCAAACTCTGCCGCGTATGTCCGTTACTCGTTGCTAGTTTAATTACTGCTGTCGGGTTGTTGGTAAATATTACTTACGATTTAGCTTTCTATCAACAACGACATTTCCTGCATTACTTTTTCTAATAGGTCACGGGTTGCGAATCTTCCAGGTTTTTCTGTGGAAAACCTTGCATAGACAATCATGATAGTTATCGCTTGGAGCTAATGATAAAATGCCAGTATCCGCTAAAAATTGTGTTACAAAGTCTTTTAGAATTTGATTCCAATTTTCAGTCATAATCGATGCACTTTATAATGTTTTAATATTTAAAGCATGATAATAAAATACCTATACCTTTAAATAATTAATAAAAACATATACTTAAATTATTATGATGAGAATAGCTACCCTTGACTTCATTGTTATGTCTTCAGCATACTGAAGAGAATTAAGGAACCTTAGTGAAAGACAAGAACGCACTCTCAACGCGAACTTTTATTATAACTATCGCAAAGATGGGTATCGGCTTTGCGATAGCAACGCGATTCAGTGCAAAAGGCCATCACATTACCTGCATCACACGAAAGAAACCTGACCGTACCTTTCAAGGAAATCTTTATATTGAGAAAAGTTTCTCACAATCGATCCCCATGAATCGAATGGGTCATCCTTCTGATGTTGCAGTAGCGATCCCTTTTTTTAATCTAAAGATGCTGGGGTTTATTACAAATTCTTTTTGTTAATGGTAGTGGTAGAATTGGTAAGCTTTGATTAACTAATTTGCTTTTACTTAATTTACCAGCTTCCTAATCTTAATTTCAGGGAATGATTCGTGGAAGATTCTAAAAAGAAGTGGGCAATTTTAAGTGTAATGTCTATTTCTTTGGGCATGACTTTTATCGATATGACGGCAGTTGCAATAGCCTTACCTAAAATCCAACTTGCTTTTTATCTATCACAATCCACTTTACAATGGGTAAACAATGCTTATCTATTGGTTCTCGCTGTATTTTTAATTTTAGGTGGTTATTTAGGCGATAAATTATCACATCAGCGCGCCATGATTAGTGGTCTCATTATCTTTATCATAGCTTCCATTTTATGTGCAATTGCCCCAGAGAAATTTTGGCTTATTTCCAGTCGTGCTATTCAAGGATTTGGCGCAGCTCTAATGATACCAAACGCGGCCGTAATGATTATCAATGCTTTTCCACACCATGAAAAAGGTAAAGCAATGGGCATCTACATGGGAAGCTCCCTATTATTTTTACCGCTTGCACTCCTTATCGGTGGATTATTTACTGAATATTTTTCATGGCGTTTAATTTTCTGGATTAATGTACCTTTGGGAATTATTTGTTTACTAGGGTTAAAAATGTTAACGCATTCGATTGTTTATGTCCCTATATCGAAAAAGTTCGATTGGCGTGGCTTCATTTTTTTATCAATTGGTATCTCGACACTTGTAATAGGCTTAATGGAAAGCCCAAATTATAAAAATGAATGGTATTTGATAGGCGGGTTGCTTCTTACGTCAATTATTTCTTTAATCATATTTTATTTTGTCGAAAAACAAGAAAGTTCTCCTATCGTGGATTTTAGTATTTATAAAAACAAATTAGTTCTTTCTGCAACCATATTGTTTTTTACAACATCTGGTTCTAATGCTTTATTTATTTATGACGCAATATTTTTTCAAGAAGTCTTAGGTAAATCCCCTGCAGAAGCTGGGTTACTTTTTTTCCCAAATGTTTTATGTGTCATGCTTGCAGCACCCTTTGCGGGTAAAATGTTAGATAAATTTGGTTATAAAATTCCTATTTTTACAGGACTCATCCTTTGCTGCGTAGGATTAATATTAAAAGCTAGTTTAGCCTCTTACGGTAATTATTGGTTATTATTACCTGGTATTATTTTATTTAACATTGGTATTCCTTTTGTTTTAACATCAAGTAACGCAGCTGCCTTGATTTCAGTAGGTGAAAAGAAGCGAGGAATTACTTCGGGTATTTTAAGCGCAACGCGGCAAATTTCCAATAGTGTAAGCTTGGCAATACTCACTGCTATTATTGTTGGATCAAATTTTTTCTTTCTAAGATCTTTTCTACAAAAAAACCAAGATATTTATCCCGACCTCACACCCAAAGATCTTGAGAGATTTTTAATTGATCATCAAGGTACAGTTTTAAATTCTAATCAACCCCAAATTCAACATTTATATCAAGTTACTAAACAATCCTTTACATGGGCCTATAGTTTAGGATTATATGCGACTAGTTTTATTATTTTAGGAGCTTTTATAGGAGTATTTTTTCTATTTAGAAAAGAGCCTGCAATAATAACCGAGTTAAAATCATAGTATTTTTACAATTTAAGATTCAAATCTAATACTTTAAAACAATTTAAACATATCCCCTCCTTATAATTTCATGCTATGGCAAATGGTTATGATCAGTATTACGAAACTCGTTAGAAATCGTCATAGAGACACAACACTTATCGATTAATCTTTGGAATGATCGAGGTATGATTTTTTTATCAATATTTTTTTGATATTTTGAACAAATTCATTGGGGGATGTTTGCGATTTAATTAATGTTTTTACCGCATAACTAGCATAATTCTGGGGTAATTCATAAGCAGAAAAAACGAGAACAGGGATATTTTTATTGCTAATAATAGGTAATAATTCTATACCCGTACCATCCGGCAACATTAAATCTAAAATAACAAGATCATAACAATTCTTTTCTAATGTTTCTTTTGCTTCTTTAACATTTGTTACACTATACATATTAGCTTCATTCTGCAGTAAACTAGCAATAATTTGGCTCAAATCTTCATTATCCTCAACATGTAAAATATTGGGCGCGTTAACTTCAGCCTGTTTTTTCAATGATTGTACTGCTTCCAGCAGACGACTAAGATCAATGGGCTTTTCTAACCAGTCCAAAATGGGAATAGCATTTCCATTTAATTGTTTTTCTCCACTTTGAGTAATAACTGATAAGACAATAATAGAAACTTGGGGGGTTAAATCCTTTAATTCCTTAATGAGATTAATTTCATTTGTTTTGGGCATGATTAAATCTAATAGTAACGCATCGATGTGCTGTTCAGCGATTACTTTTTTAATTTCATGAACACTATTAATAATGATTGCCTTAATATCGTTTTGTTCAAAAATCATTTTCAGATAGTGTGCTAACGATTCATCATTTTCGCAAATTAAAACCGTAGGAATTTTACTAAAAAACTTTCCCGCTTGGAATGGCTTGGTATAAATAGGTAACTCAAAATAAAAAATTGTTTCTGAATGCGGTTCACTAATAAATCCAATTTCCCCCTCATGCTTTTCTATAATCTCCTTGCTAATACTTAACCCTAACCCAGTACCAGCTTTGGTTCTATTTGATGAACTACTCGCTTGAGAAAATTTCTGAAAGATACGTGAATGAAACTCTTCAGGTATGCGAGCTCCTTTATTGCTAATTTCCACCCTAATATTTTTGTGGTGTTCAAATATACGAATTTTAATTTCATCGCCACTTGAAAATTTTATAGCATTAGAAAGCAAATTAGTTAAAACCTGTAAAATTCTATCTCGATCTACATTAACAGGGGCTGAGGATTCTTGAATTAATTTAATCTTAATATTGAATTGTTCAGCATAAGCTTGATTAACTAAAAGCGCTTCTTGTATGAGATTGCCAATATTCATTGGCTCTCGATGAAATTCTATGCTGCCTGATTCCATTTTCTGAATATCTAAAATATCATTAATTAAGCGAATCAAACGTTCGCTATTTTGTTTGCCGATACTCAAAAGCTTTTGCGCTTTTTCTGGTAAATTTCCGGCTGCTCCCGCGACTAATAAGGATAACGACCCTTGAATTGACGTTAGCGGTGTTCGCAATTCATGACTAACAATAGAAATAAAATCATTTTTCATATTAAGCATATTTTTTAATTCAGTATTATCACGCGCTATACTACATGATCCAATAATTTCCCCTTTTTCATTTTTAATAGGTGACATCATGATAGATACAGGTATAACATGACCGTCTTTATGCATTCTTTCTGTATCAAGCAACTTAAATGGCTTACCATTTTTGACTTGTTCAGTTGAATGATAAAATTCTTCTTGACGATTGGGTGGATAAATAAAACTTACTAACTTTCCTAACACTTCCTCCGCTTTATATCCATAGAGCTGTTCAGCCCCTTTATTCCAACTTTCTATAATGCCATCCAAGGTTCTGCCAATAATAGCATCATCAGTTGATTCAACGATTGCTGCGAGCTTTGATTTTATTAAGTCGCTTTTAGCTAATTCGAGATTGACAAGTTGTAATTCATCATTGGTTTCTCTAATAGCTTCTTCATTTAATTGTTTTTCAGTTACATCATGCAGCACGACCACTATATTTATATCTTTTCTTACAGTATGAAAATTCCGAACAGAAACTTCCAAAAACTTGATGGCCTTGTTACCTTCCAATTCAAATAAAGAAGGTCGGCTATACTTAGATACATTATTTAAAAGTATTGACCAGTCGATAGCTTCATTTTTATTTTTTAATGATAAAAGTGCCTGGATAGGCTGGCCTAATATTTCAATGCTAGATCGTTTAACCAATTCACTGAATTGACCATTGCTCCATTGAATAATTCCTGTACCATCGAGCCACGCAATTCCATCATCTATTGCGTCTAATGACAGCTCCATTTTACCTAAGGTGCCTCGTAATTCTTGTAAAAGTTGATCTTCTTTGTTAGTCATGTCATTTTCTCAATGGGCTCAATGGTTGCAGCAAATACCCATGCGTCGTCAATTTTTTCTGCTTGAATAATATGTTCTGCTGCAAATATGTCGCCATTTTTTTTAATTGCATTTAACTTAAGTGGATGATTTAAAATTGTCGACACTTCTGTATTTTGAAATCGAGAAAAACCCAAGTGATGTGCATCATGAAAATTTGGAGGAATAATAGTGGTTATGGGTTTACCAACAATTTCATTAAATTTCCATTCAAATATTTTTTCGAATTGATGATTAACAAAGATAATAACACCTTGTTTACTCGCAATAATTACGGGTTTTTCTTCAGTTGATTTAAGCTCCTCGATCGTCATCATGAAACATCCCTTTTCAAAAATAGACGCTTGTAAACTGTGCTAGAAAGAATCCATCATATTTTAAGCTAATCTTCTGCCCTGTCTAAATATTTTAAAATACTTAGCTTATTTATACCCAGCTTTTTGTAGCTTATTAATCGATATTATTTGTACATCCTGATCATATTTTGAACCACCATCGTCTTTGGTACTACAGAATAAAGCTTTAATTACTTTTAATTCCCTAAAGTATTTCACTAAGTGCCAAGAGAAGGAAAGCAATCCTCACGCGTAACTAAGCTGTAGTGATGAACGCGTACACATAGGTATTAAGAGGCAAAAGGGTAGCGATGGTAAAAAAATGACGCAAGGTATTATTTTCTAATAAATCGGCGCGATTATTTTTAGCAAGCCAAATAAAGAAAGGCAGCAAGGTATAAGATATTTTTTTAGAATCTACCGCTTTCTCATCTTCAGTAGGAAATGTGTGATTAGCGTGTTTGATAAATAATTCAGCTATCCTACATCGTTCTTCTAAATCAGTTATGAAAGAACGAGTTCGTCCTCCAAAAAGATTATTAATATACTGAATAAATTTGTTCAGATCTAACGGATCGATGCATGCAAAAAAGTTAAGATTGACTAAGGGAAATAATAAATTAAAAGTACGTTCTTCTATACCATTATTTATAAGTAATTTAACAGTTTCTTCTAAGCCTTTAGTTGTTGCAATGTCTATCGGTAATTGCAATCCAGTACAGCCGTGCATGTTTAAATTCGGCCGCATGAAATTTTGAGGTCGTATTCCCTCCAAGCCTTCCAGATAAAGAATAAATTTTATAGTTTCGAGAGAACAATCTTTGGGTAAAGCTTGATATAGACCCAATAATTCTAGCATTTCCAAATCGATGAATTTTCCCGTATGTATTTTAAAGTTACTAAAGTCTCTGGATCATTTATTTCTTTAGTAACGTGCAACACATCATCAAGATCGGCTGATTCTAATTGATAACCTTGTTGTAAAATTTAATCGCTTCTTCGCGTAAATTATTTTTTAATGCTGTAACTAAGGGATTCGGTGCTTTCATGAATTCAACTTTTTTATTATTAGGTTTAAATTGAGTGCTGGAGAATACATTAACGTATTAAGCGAGTCAAAGGAATGTATTGCCAGCGATTTATTTATCAATATGCCACTGGATACTTGCAAATAAGTAAGTTTTCTTAGAGATTCTATTGCTGCGATAAACTGAAATTTTTTTCAAAAAGGTTAGGATTATATTGAGGTTATCGTGAGTGTAGCAACATGATTAATTTAAGGAGGGAGTGACAACTCAATTCAGTTTCGTAAGTTATAGATACTTTAATTGCTAAATTGCCAAAAAGCCTAGATTGCAGTGAAGGATCGAGGAAGCAATCTAGGCTTTTGAACATGATGGAGAAAAAGTAACTTTGTACGCCAACTATCGGTTTATAGGAATGCCGGTCATAATGGATTAACCTGCTTCCGTTTTATAATCAACCTTCAAGTAAATGGGATCTTTTTGGTACTTACAATAGGTTTCTTTGATAAAGAAAATTGCAATCGTTCCCGCAATCGCGCTTAGAATTGGCATGATCATAAAACTGCTAAAGAAGTCTCTAGGCAGCAATGTCGCAGGATCACCCGTGTGCATTGCATGAATCAAATAACCCGCCGCAATGGGCGTAAATGAAGATAATAATGTGATGCTTGTATTGTTAATACCCATGGCAGTCGCTTTAGTCGCCAAATCAACATGCTCGGCAATAACAGAAAAAGCAACGGTTTGGCCAGCGGAACTGAAACCGAGTAGCAAGAAAAGAGTTGTATAAAAATAAATGGATTGATGGGTAAACATAATCATGCCTAGCACCAAGCCAATGCCCATCAATGCAGAAAAAACAAGCACGGGACGTCGTCGTTCAATTCGATCTGAGATACCACCAAACGAAATGGCGCCGATTGCATAACCCATCCATGTCACAGAGATGACATTGGCGGCTTGAGCATTGGTAAACCCTAAAGATTCTAAATAAGGAATGCCCCAAACACCACCTAGCAAAGTCATGGGAACATAAATCATTCCTGAATAAGCAGCGATAAACCAAACTTGCGGATTTTTACTCAAAGTTTTTAAATAATGTAAAATGGGACGTTCTCTTTGCAAATAAATCGTTATACTTTTGCCGTCACGATTTTTATTTTTAATCACAAATAACATAATAAACGCAAGTGCAAATCCCATTAATCCGATCATATCCATAAGTCGTTGCCAACTTAAACTTGTGGCCATAAGGAGAGTTACCATGGGCCCCCCTGCAAGTATAGGACCCAACGTACCTATAAATTGAGATGTGCCACTCACAACGCCTGTGTATCGTCGCGGAAACCAATTGGATGCAACGACTAATAAACAAATAAATCCAAATGCCGAACCAAACCCCATAATGAGTCGACTTAAAAAAGCTAGCGGAAAATTACTGGAATGCGCAAAACAAAAACTTGAGAAAGCACAAACACTCGTTGCAAAAATTAAAATTTTTCTAACACCAAATTTATCTAATAATATACCAACAGGAATTTGCATAGCAGCGTAAGAAAAATAATAGGCAGAAGTCACCCAAGCAAACGTTCCCACCGTGAGTGTTAGATCATTCATGACTTGATTGGCGACCGTACCGATGAATGTACGAAGGAAGAATTCATAGAGGAAAAACAAAGACGCAAGTATCCAAATTAAGACGCCTAGTGTTGTGACTTTCTTATCTTCGGTGATCATTAAATCAGCTCCTAATAACTTCTATGGTTGGGGAGAAGGATAAGATAAAGGTTCCTATCCTAATGTGTCACTTAAGAAAATACAATAAATTGTTTAATTAATGCTCAAAAATTAGCGAATTAATCAATATGAATCATAATCCTCCCCCATTAAACAATAAATATGCTGCAGAAAGGGGCATCAACTGGCGCCAATCTTACGATAAAATGAGGACGCTCAAAAGTAAGGATTACTGCGAAGTGTTCAGGTTTAGCTGCGCTTCACGGGCTAATTCGGTTTCAGCCTCTGCATCGTTCAACGTAGCCTGAGAATACTTTGGAGGCAATGAGTATCCATCGTATTGACCGGCTTTAAAAAAAGCTACCTAATGATATGAAGTTTCTAATATCCAGGAGAAGTCATGGTAAAGAATAAATCCACCCCTTTCTATCCCATCGGGAAATTATTCGATTCAGGGCAAGTTAAAGTCGATAATCATACCTCAATCTATTATGAACAAAGGGGCAATCCTTGGGGACCAGCTGTAGTTTATAATCACGGCGGGCCAGGTGGTCATGCCTCTGCTGAATCGAGCCAATGGTTTGATCCGAATCATTATCGAATCATCCTCTATGACCAACGGGGTACGGGCAACTCCATTCCTTCAATTAGAAATAAAGAAATCAATTCAGATTATTTCAAAGATTTAACTATTGATGAGATGATCGCTGATCTTGAAAAATTACGCGAATATCTTAGCGTACCTCAATGGTTAGTTTTTGGTGGGTCCTGGGGATCAACATTATCTTTGTATTATAGCGAAAAGTACCCAGAAAGAGTTTCTGGACTCATCATCTATGGAATTTTTTTAAATTCGCCACAAGAAATGGATGCTTATTTCAACATCCATTGCATGAAACAGCGTTTTCCGAAGTTAGGAACGAAAGCGATGCAAAGCTTATTGGATTATGCGAATTCACAAGGGTTACCTATTGATCCAAACCATGCGCAAATGTTTGTTGATACTTATTATCAACTTTGCGTTTTAAAAAATGACCCTATAGCTCAATATTTATGGACTGCCTATGAAGACTTTAATGATGATCCCACTGAAGATGCTTTAAATAATTTATATAAACGTCCAAGGTTAGATGAATTCAACCCAAGGGCTAGATCCATTTCAATTTTTGAAAGTTCTCTTTTTAGGTATGCTTATGAAAATTTCAATGTATTAAACGAGAGTTTATTAACCCAACTGAGAAATGTTAATGTGCGTATTATTCAAGGATTGAGCGATACAGAAGCACCACCTGTGAATGCACAAAAACTAGTTGATGCTGTATTAAAAATAAAACCTGATCTTTACTATAAATTCATTACGGGGAAACACGACGGTGACTCTTCCCCAGAAATGAGATTGGCGCTGATAGAGAGCACCGATTCATTTAAAAAACAGGCGCATAAAAAATCGCTTCTTACAGATAATGCAAGATTTTTTCCATCTGCGCCAGCTTCTTTGAAATCTGAAGAAGCAATTGCTGAGTTTAAAATTAAACGCAATTTTTAAGAATGATGGAACGCGATTAGTTTAGCAAATTCTTATTTATTAAGTACAACATTACTTACTGCAATATCCACAGGCTTAAACTGGATGCAGTAACATCGAAGATAGTTTGCCCTGTTCGTTTGGTATGACTTGGCTATCTTCATCTTTCAAACTGATCAAGTAAAGATGAAGATAGCGATATACTATCTTTTATACCTGAGATATGTATCCTTCACAAAGCACATCAGGGTTTTATATAATTCAATCATCTCTGACCTCTTGTTCCAATCAAAAAAATCCAGTGCTTATTAAATAACATGTGTAGATATCGAGTAAAAACTTATGCGGATTACTTATAGTCCTGCTAACCATATTTTTAATGATAGCATTGTCATCGAGATAGCTAGTTTCATCTTTGGGAAATTTTTTGCAAACCATAATACAAATGAAAGAGTAAGAATGATTAATAATATTTCAATCTCTATACGCGTAGCGGCTCTTTTATGAAAGCACTGAGATTCTAAGAATGAGTGACAGGCGTCGATCCATCTATTTTATTAGATTCCGATACATTGTTATTATTGTTATTATTATTGCGTGCATACGCATTTCTTAAAGATGCATCAAAAAAATTATTTTGTCTACCTCGATTATCAACTGTTTTTTTTATTATGAAATCGTTTGAGCCAATGATTTTTTAATTGCTTGGTAATTGAATTCTAACTCAGAAAAATCATAATGTAAGTTTGCACTTTTAACTTTATCATTATATTCATTTTGAATTTCTTCAATGATTTCAACAAATGCCGCATCGCCTGAAATTTCTATAAATTTTTCAGGCATCCTCAATAAAATATTTTCAAATTTATGTTGGCACGCTTTAATATAAGTAGAAAATTTATTCTTCTTAACTTCATCACCTTTATAAGCATACGAAAATTACTTTTATAAGGTTGATAAAGCTGCATTATTATATCACTTCGTAAATATACAGTGATCACGATGATATTGTATTTGCTTTGTCGGAGAAACTTGCTTTTTGAAAAGACTAAATCCCTTCATTTCTGCGCGGGGCTTAACATAAGTATTATCGAAATCGTCTTTATCAATGAACTTATCTGCAGTAAAATTACTTTTAATCTCGAGTGGAATGGGTGCTAATACTGTTTGTAGTAAATGTTTACGATCTAAATGACCCCATTTCGATTTTATTTGCTTATATAAAGCTGATGTATCTTCTCCGACTTTAGCTTCTTTAAACCATACCTTAATTGCTGCTAACCCAATATGATTAATCACAGCAGGTACCGTTGCGTTGAAACTTAGTTTTTGTTTTAAAGTTAATAAATGCTCTAAAATGTATTTATATTCCAGTACTAACTTTACCCAGTTTTTTTTCTTAGCATGTGGAATTTCAGAATAATGAACTGCTAAAAATTCTTTCATTAGAGTAAGCTTGCTGCGCAATTTCTCTTCATTTGTGTTGGTTTTCCATTCATCTAATGAATACGTCATGAACTCGTTGCATAAATCAGACAAAATAGAAGCACCCAAAACGGAAGTATCTGATTTAGGGTTAAAGTAATTTTGAATTTTACGGCTGAAACTTAACAATTTGGCTGTCACAAAAAGATCGTGTTGTTTTAAATCCCAATGATTACTATCTTTACGCGTTGCAATTAATAATTTATTACGAGGTAATCCCTCATAAATATCAAGTACACCTAATTCACAAAGGTCAGCAAAAGCTGCACTTTTTTCATGGGGTGTAAATTGATAAGTCGTAATATAAGTTTTTTCAGGATTTTTAAGCGATCGATCCTTGATATAATTTTCTGCCATGGTTTCTAATTTATTTTTTTTATTACAGGTGAAAAATTTATTATGCGGCGTGCTACATTTTATTACTTCCGGTCTTTGCTGAATAGGGATGACAAAGGGCTCCACCCTATGGTCGCCAATAAGGTAAGTTGCAATATTATGTTCTTTTGCGGCGATAAAAATGTCATTAGCGATAGAATTACTTATTTTTGTATTTGTATTTTGTTCCCCTATAAAATTATTATCAAGGACAACCACTACTTTACCTTCAGCATCTTGCAGAGATTTGCCATCTCTAACAAATAAATTTGCATAACTTAACTCGGATTCCAAAGAAGTATTCCAAATAGCAATTTTTGTTCCCAGCGAATTGGCAATCCTTTTCCAATATCTGACCGTATTGACATCGGCCTTACTATTGGTTAACAAAATAATATCCGCGTCAGGGTTAAACTTATATTCTTCAGTAAATTGTATCGCAAAGTTGCGGCGCTCAATCGCTTGCACAACATGGGTTATAGGATCTTCCAATTGCAAATCTATAGAAAATTTAGCTTCGGTATCATTATTAATCGGAGGGTTAATAAATTGTAGTGTTCCTGCAAAGGTTTTGATTTCGTTTGCAGAAAGCGAATTAAAATTAACAATGTGTGGCAAGGTCAGATGATTTTCACCTTCAGTATTCAAGACGACATCTTTATTACTCATCCCAGAGTCAAGCTTTAGGACTAAAGAAACGAGACGATCGTCTTTGCGAGCTGCACCGAATTGCCTGCCTGTGTCATTACAAACTTTTATTGCAAATGCTGCAGGCTGATTAAGACTCGCGCTTTGATCCGAAGATAGGGTTGAAGTTTTAATAGGAAAACCCACGGGTAATTTAATAGGATTTTTCGAGAGGCCAGGAATGGATTGGTTAACGTGAGATGTTCTTGCTTCTAAATGCAATTGCGCATCAAACCTATAATTATTATCTAAAGCTTGGGTAGCAAAATTCGCAACTTGCAATGTTACAGGTGTATCTAATTTCACACTACTACAAGCAGGAATACTACTTTTAATTATTATTTTATTTTCAGATAACAGTTTTACATTTGAATCGGGATGAATCTCAATTTCAATGTTCGGTGGTGTAGGCATCGTTTCAGTATTTTTTATAGTAATGTTTTGTAGTTGTATGATCTGACCCGGTTCAATTAAGTCCTTGTTCGATGTGGAAATGTTATATGTATCCAAGGCTAAAGCTATATGATAATTACCATGGAATTGACCCAACCCCTGAATTGAAAAATTATAGCTTCCTGCGCGTCCATTTTCTCCACTATTACCCTGGGACCCTTGATCCCCGTTACGACCAGCGCTTCCACTCACGCTGCCTGGATTCATACACTGGATATGCGTATTAGTATGAAAATTGTGGTCAACCCAATAATAAGCTTGGCCACCCTGACCTGCCCGACCGCCGCTACCGCCTTCTCCGCCATATCCTTTTTTGCCGCCATCACCGCCATGGTTCGTAACAGAACCGAACAGTAACAATGCCTCAAGATCCTCGATATCAGCTGTAATATCAATATCCCCACCATTTCCACCTGGCCCACCACTACCCCCTGATCCGCCATTCCCGCCATCTGTCCCACTCGTACCCGCACTACTACGAGTCCATTGCGTAGCGTTATTGCCATCCGTGCCATTTATACCATTTATACCTTGACCCCCATTCCCGCCTGAACCGCCATTTCCACCGTTCGATTCGATGTTAATTTTTTTTAAATCTCGGAAGTAAAATGTTTCATCAACTTGGTTTGCTGAAATAATTTCCAACTTATCCGTTTGATGATTTATATGTAATCGTATTTGAATATTTTCGCCATTCTCACCCGGCGTCCCGTTACCTCCGGGTCCACCATGAATATTCCTACCGTGATAGGTGTAACTATTCGATCCGCTAACGCCATAGCTTCCATCCCGACCTGCGCTGCCGTTTCCATCAATAGTAAGTGTGGTGTTTGTTTTAGTGAATTGAACCATTATTAAATTTTTTTCCTGTTTCAAGGGGTAGTGGTTGAAGATCAATACATTTTGACTTAATTAAATTAAGTGAATCCTTCAAGAAGCGCTTGGTTTTAACTGCAGCGAGGTGGCGAAAAACTTCCTAAATTAACGCTGAAAGCGAGTGAAATTGTTTAGAAATTAACCTGTGAAGCTTTAAATGGCATAGATTATACAATTTAATTGTTTGGAATAATAGCATGATGGAGCGTGTGAGCCCTGAATATTTCAAAGACCCATTGAATAAGTTAGGAACACAACACGAAAATGTTGATCGATCGATACGAAATTATGTCAAATAGACCTCCACATCAAATTTCCTGGGCACGATGTAGATGAATTTTGGCCTACAAAAATAAAAATGTATAAAAATATTACATAATATTTACAAAAAAGCATCTTCATGATACTTTAGCTAAAAAAAAGAGCATATCTAAAATGCCGAATCCCGAACTTTCGAATGGTAATACTCGACTGCATGACATTGTGCAAAATTGTCAGTCTTTTGCCGAATTTTATCAACTTATTACGCAATTATCGCCTGAAGAACAACTTGAAAATATTTTCACAAAAAACAATGAGGGTAAGTTGCCTCTGGATTGCATTAATAGCACGGTGCCAGAGAAAGATAGAACAATTATTTTTTCAAACTTATTCCAAATAGCATTAAGAAAAAAAATAAAGCCGCTTAATGAACCCATCAGTTTCCAAGATGTGGTAGCCCAATATAAACCTGACCCATCGTCTGAACTTTATAGCAATTTACAGCATGCTTGCGAAGCAATTAACGCAGCTAGAAAGTTTGTAAAAATGTCCACCTCCCATCCTAGTACTAATGGTTTAACGTGCTCTGAAAATAATGCAAATTTTGAGCGATTGCGCGCAATAAGAAATAGAAAAGTAAATGAACGTTACAAATTGTTATTAGCTGATGCTCAGTTTAGTGAAATAACTTCTCCTGAATCTAACCAGATATGTATTTTGATAACCTTATCCTCTGTTTTAAGTAGCAAACTTATTTTAAATGATTGTAATAATGATGGTATGTTTAATTGTGAAGAGTTTGCCACCTTTGTGACTATTTTTTGCAAAAGCAATAAATGGGGTGTTGCAAAATATAGATACGATATAGATAAAGGTGATCATGTTTTTAATGTGATTGGGGCAACACAAACTTGGGATTTTGCTCAGCAATCGACATTAAATGAAAATGCTGTGGTTTGTGATGCATGGAGTGGCATTACTTTTCCGGCGAAATATTATTTACAAAATTTAGGTGATTTTAAATGCTATGATTACAAAGATAGACATTATAATTTTATTACGAAAGTAAACCCTAGTTTTAATGCGATTGTTCGTAGCGATTTGGTATCTACCGCATATCAAAGTCAAATTTCATGTGCATTTGATCAAAGTAATTATCTTGAACATTTAATGTTTGATATTGTCACCAAATTAAGTTCCCCACGCGAAAAATATTTATATGCAGTTGTTATTTTTGATACTGTAATGTATGCGCTTAAAAGAAAAATCATAACAGAAGCAGATATTAAATCATGGCCAGATCCAGCTGAAACTTTAAAAAAATATTTTTCTGCAGATGAAAATTGCTTAATGGTGCTTATCAGTAAGTATGCTGGCAAGCCAGACTATCTACTTGAAATGACGAAATTGGCCTTGAGTAAAGGAATCGAACCAAATCAATCTTTCAAAGATGGGTACAATGCACTGACGTATTGCGCTGAACGGGGGCTGCTTGAAGTAGCCAAGCTTTTGCTCTCCTATAACATCAATCCGAATCAAGCAACCTCAACTGGAGCCAACCCTCTTTTTATGGCTGTCCAGTGTAATCGTGAGGAAATCGTCGATCTTCTGTTAGATCGTAAAGACATCGTAATCAAGCCCATTATGAATACAGAAACAGCTTTTAAAAATTTTGCAGAAAGAGAAGGCAAAGAAGTTGTTAAACGAATGCAAACTCATATTGCCAACAAAAAGAACCAAGGAGAGTCTGTAAATAAAATTTCGATACTCCCTTCTGAAATTGCAATAATAATGGGACATACTCATTTGGTAGCTAAGTTACAAGCTTTTGAAAAAACTAAAACACCCTCTGTAGTAACACCAAAAACTTTGCAACATACAACATTCTTTCAGAATAAAAAGGATAGCTGTTCTTTACTTCAACCCATTATTGATCTTAAAAAGGTTATGCTGAAACTTACATAATTGATGTGTGCTTAAGCGAGGCGCTCATAGTTGATAGGTATAATTTGGATGATCACATGGGAAACCAAGAGCTAAGGGAATTTAGATCTGATCATACTTACGTCATCACACTTACCAACCTAGCGTGACTTAATAATTTCTTAATAATGAAAGCATTAATTAATTTCTGCAAGGAGATTGACGTACTTTCGTAACAGAAGCTAATTGGCCCTATTGATGAGGGTTTGATACCATTATTCCAAATGGTTATTATGGTCCGCTTCAGCCCAACGTTGCCCGGCAGCTTTGTGTATTGTATTCCTAAATTTTATAGATAAGGATTTCTTCATCATGAAATGCTTAATTTTAGGCGTAATTAGTTTAGTGATGGGCGTACTGTACGCAGCTAACTTTAATACCTATTATAATGACCGGTTTAATTATCAAATTGAGTATCCTTCATTCCTAATACCTCAAGGTGAATCTGAGAACAGTGATGGCCAAGTATTCAGAACTAAAGATGTCGAGTTACGGGTGTGGGGTGGCTATTACCCAGATACGATAGATGAATCATTAAGTGCAGCCAAAGCGGATATAAAAGATTACCGTATTACTGATGTTGACAAAAAAAATAATTCTTATGTGTTGATACTTGAAAATGCCAATCGCATTGTCTACGCTAAAACTATTTATGTTTGCGATGAAAATATCAATATCCGTATCTATTATCCTAAAAATGATAAAGCCAAATGGAATTCTTTGATTCGTCAACTGACAAAATCTTTTAAATTTATAGGCGAGTGTAAGAAGTAGCGTTGAATAGGTATAGGTTTAAAATGTTTACTTTAATATACTAATAAAGATCTAATGTGTCCCAATGTATATATTATCGGTTGCAGTGTTATTCAAACCATACAAGATCATGGACCATATACTATTTTAGGATGGTCTTTTGGTGGTGTAGTAGCATTAGAAATAGCTCAACAATTGCAACAAAAAGCGGAATCTTTAGATCAAATTATTATGATAGATAGTTATCATCCGAATCAGACAGAAAATAAAACTGAAATAAGCATCAATGAATTTCTCATTCACCAAAGGATAAATCCTCAATCACATAAAGCTAGTCTTTTTAAATTTGAAATGGAAAAGAATGTTGAATTATTAAAAAAGCATTCCCCAAACCAATAACAAGGATCAGTTGTTTTACTAAAAGCACAACAGGATAAATTGCTTGGGACTGGATTTAACGGGTGGGATAAGACGATTAATCCACTACCAATAATCTATAATATTCTTGGGAAGCATGAGCAGTTGTTTGATAGTAATTATATTAAATCGACCGTAGCTCAACTTAAACAAATTATTTTTTCATTTTTAATCAAGCATTATGCAAGATAGATTTTGGGATATACAACCAAACAACGTCCAAACACCGATGGATAAAGAGAAATGTAATTTTTCGCAATAGACATCTCCTGGATCATATTTTTGAGCATGTTTGATCAATTGACGATCGAGCCAATTTTGGTAGGTGACACCCATCTTTTTACTTAGTTTTTTGCAAATTTACTTAAGGCACTTATGAAATATAAGTATTGATTCGGATAAATAATATAACGCTCATTTACTTTCCTAAAAGCAGGAAAAAAATCGGTTGAATTTCTAGAAAATGACAGACTTTTTTAAATTCTAAAGCATTATCTTTGACAAAAGCTTAAAGTATTATTAGTAAATCAGAAAGTATTCCTATCACACTATAGAGTTATTTTACGAAAATTTAGGCTCCAGCATCGAATGATTGATGCAATTAAAGGAGCCTAAAATTCGCGACACTTACAATGACTTCAAAAACTCTAACAGCATATTTTGTGAATCCTTCGGGAGTTTTTGATATGCCGTACGGATCGCTGCTGCATCACCGTCATGCCATAAAATGGCTTCAGTAAGAGAACGGGCACGACCATCATGCAAGTACGCTTCGCCACCGCTGACACCTGCAGTCAGTCCAATGTTCCATAAGGGGGCGGTACGCCATTCTTCGGCTTTAGCATTCCCTTCACCCAATGTTGATGCGAGTCCTGGACCCATATTATGTAAAAGCATATCTGTATAAGGATGAATGACCTGATTTCTCAACTCGGTAAGAGGATGGTAGGGGCTCGTAGTATAGGTAGGTGTATGACAGCTGTTACATCCTGTATCTTTAAATACCTGCTCCCCTTGTTTTACCCTGGAGTTTTGTGAATTACGTTGAGCACGTACTCCTAACAACCTGATATAGTTCGTTAATTGATCCAGGTGCTGGTCCTTAAGTTTCTCACCGTTGCCGCCGCAATTAGTTTGTTGCGAACCGCAATCAGGATCGGGACGCACAGAAGTCATGACAGCCATATCCTCATTGAGTGCTTCTGCTAATTGCTGTTTGACACTCGCTTTGCCAGCCTTCCAGCCAAATCGACCAATTCGAGGTTGCCCTGTTACCATATCTTTAACAATATTAATTCTACCCCCTAAGCCTTTACTGGTACTAAGCGCTGCCTGTTCTACAATTGCACTTTCAGGGATTGCTTCTAATAATCCAACACCTACGAGTTGAGGTGAAATACGGGCTGAGAATTTTTCTGGTGTAACACGTGTGAATTGGAAATTAGGCTTACGTAAACCTTGAGTTTCAGTCCAGCTTTGGATAAAGACTGTCGCTTCAGGCGTTCCACTCGTAGTCAATGGTTGCAAGACCCGACCCAATCTTGGATGAATGTTACCATTTTGATCCCCCACCTTAACGCTATAATTATTCAACACTGAGCCTGTTGCTGGGGGAAGTCCCCGACCATTGTTTTGATGGCAGCTTACACAAGAACGATTTATATAATTTCCTTTCATTTTATTTACTAATTCAGGAAAAGTTGGGTTAGGTTGTTCCATATGTGCGCCACTAAGCATATCGGTATGATGAACACGTCGGCCCAACATAAAAACCTGGCCATTTTGAGGAGCGGTATTGGTGGCCATTTGTTTGAAAAGATGGGCTGGTTCATTTGAAGTTTGTTGATGTATTGTGGTTTTGCCTCCCAGTAATGTTGGGAGTGGCAAGGGATAGGAATCCTCTCGTTCAGTAGAAGGATCACCAAAAGTACCTACTGGCATCCAAGGGGCAATTCCTTGCCCAACAATATACAAGAAAACCGTTCCATAATAATTTGCCCTTCCTTCTGGAGGATTGGCAAGGAACTGACTTACTTCAATTTCAATACGGTCCCCTTTTTGCAGGGCACGCTTAGTCTTACTATTAGTCGTGATGATTGTAGAATATTTTAAACGATCGGCAGGGTTTCTTTTCATCGATACGTTGTGCCAATATTCCGCTACAGTATTAATTCCCCGATAAAAAGCACGAAATTCTGGTGCTGATAAAGGCCATTCAGAGCGAACATTAAAAGTAATTTGTTTTCCGCCTTTCGCCACTTCATCGATAATTTCTATTTGTGCGGTTCGATGTATCCAGTAAAAACTTAAATAATGATCATAAGCACGAAATTGATCTTCACGTGCATGTCGGTCACGTGCTCGATCCGAAAAACGAGTGATCAAAGCACTAGAGGTATTGACCGTTGTTTCCGGTTCTAGGACAGTGTTTTGATTGTATAAGGGTACATAAATTTGCTCGGGAGGATTATCAGAGATTTCAGAGCCATAAATTTTTAAATTCCAGATGGAGTATCCCCAGTTGTTTTTTGGACTGCGCTTTATTCCAAAGATTCTTAGATAGCGTTGTGCACTCGCAATACCCAAAGTATCAGTACGATTACCAAATACCCCGTCAGCTTTAGTCGCGAGCGTTGTCCAATTGGTATTATCGTTAGATCCTTGAACCTCATAAAGAGCTGCATTTGCAGCTTCCCAATCAATAACAACACTGGATAAATTATAAGCCTTTCCTAAATCAACACGTAACCAGGAAGGGTCAACACCATGTTGTGATTCCCAACGAGTAGCTGGATTGTTATCAATAGCGTTGGCCGCTGGCTGCAATTCTGTACTTGCACTTGCACTGACAATAGGAAGTTGTGGGTCTGCTACTGAATTTACAGCGGGTAATGCCTCAGGACTTACCCAGGCATGAGCATTAAGAGCTACATTTATACCAAAAAATAAAATGATAAAATGATAAAAAAAATGTTTTTTAAACATTCAAATTCCTTATTATTTGGATCTTCCTGGTTTTTTAAATCGTCACGCCAATGTTTAAAACTGTGACTACATCTTTCTCTGAATGATGTACCTATTACCGCATAAAATCTTGCTAGGGGTCATTCAAGGGCTATTGTAGCAAGATGTTTAAAAATTTTCTGCATTTTAATACAGGGTGGTATCGGGTCGCAGGTCCTACACGTTTCCCTTTTAAAAAATTAATATCTAATCATGAATGGACTTCTTTATAACTGGCACAGGAAGAGAATGTGCATGCCTACATTTACGAGGGTTCGTACTTCCTCCATAAGTTCTCATACAATTTCAGTGAACTATGAGGATAGCCCTTAACGCTTCAACGTCTTTGCTGTAATAACCCCACAAGTCAGCACGATTATGGTTAATGTAGGCTGCCAACTTAATTCGAGTTTCGAGGATTGATTGCTTCTTTACTTCGAAGTCTCTGATACCTCTAAAAGTCCTAGAGGATGTTAGCTGCACTATCCTCGCAATAGAAACTCCAATTGAGCCTCTGATGTGAACGATCGGATAAGTAGTTTAAAATTTCAATGCGTTATGAATAATAATTTTTAATGATCTTTAATATAAAGCTTCGCCAATAATGGCATTATTTTCCATAAGTCTTTGATTTAATAAGATAAATTATCCAAAAAAGTTATGGTGATCAGTTCGTATACAATACTTGATATAATTATCATATAACTACTCGTTCGCATAGGGAGAGAGGAAGATGAAGAGCCATGATTTTGACCTATCAGAAGAAGATGAAGAAGCCAAAGCGGATTTAGATCTTTTTAACAAATTAAGTTCTGAGGCTCAAGGTGTTTGTGACGCTTTGCCAACAAAAATACAACAACAAACTTATGTACGCTTAAGAGAGGATGAAAGAAAAAAGTATGAAGATTTACCAGATAATAAAAAATTGGAGTTTATGGAACGAAAAGTGGAACATTACGTTAGATTAAAAATACAGAGAAAAATTTCAAAGGAAATAGAGGACGATCCCAGCATTCAGACTTACAAAAGCAATCAAGAAAAAAGTAGTGAGGCCCAGAACAAAATAAAACCTACCCTAAATAAAATCGCTGAATTACTGGATGAGTATCAAAATAATAACACTTTAACTGACAAACTAACTAAGCTTGAAGGAAAAATCCAAACTGCTTTGAGAAAATTAAATTCAGCAGAAACTGAAGCAAAATTTGCAGAAGAAAATCACAGAAATGATCTAAGAACTACGCTTAGTGATAAATATTTGAGTTCTTTAAATGCTGATAACAATTCACCTGGAAAAGGAGTTAATATGCAAAAACCCGTAACACACACGGTTAATCGCCCTTTCCATGTAAGTGATTTATTTTTTCAACCAAAGCAAAAAATAAATCGAAAGTTAGCTTTAGGGGATTATACAAATCGAATCCAAGAACTAATCGATGTCCTAACTAAGGCGGACCAATTTTTGACAAACGTTTCAGAAAAACCAAAACTTGTTCGAGCTAAATCATCCAGTAGAATGACAAAAACAACTAACCCCATGTTCGGCAGAAAAGGTTTAATCAGAGCCTCCTCAAGCAGCAATCTCGATGGAAAAAGGCAACTGAAGTCACAAGAGGAAGTAAGGAAAGATGTACGAGGAGCGCCGTCAATGAAGAGGAAGTAAAGTGCGCTATGTCTTATTAGTGAGCCTGTAATAAAAATTGTGTAACTTAAAACTAATTATTTTATTTTGAATTTTTTCTCGGATTGTTGCTTGGGTGAGGAAAATGAGGCGAGTCCAGAAAATTTTGCAGCGCCTCAGCAACTTTACTTGTATTGAATTTAACACCCCACAATCGATGTGACTTACCTAGTAAAGAGGAGGTTTCTTGCTTAATGTTTGCCTTTTTCACTGCAAGTTCTACTTGAGTTTTTAGGATCTCTTTTGCTACGTGCAGGGGATAGATTTCCTTTTGTAAATCTTCAGCCACCTCAGATATTATGATAAAGAGATCAAGCATCGCCAATTTTTTAACTAGTGATGAAGTGTCTTTATTTTTACTTGAACCGTTTGAGCTCGTTTTCAAAGTTATTTCATCCTTGAGCAAAGCTGCTTCCTCTTGGAGGTTAGCTATAGGTTTTGCTGATCTTTCTTGCCAATGTTTTGGAAGTGATTTGATAAGGTCAACGATCATAAGCTCATACTGTCGCTGTTTTTTTTTGTGTTCTTCTAGTCTATACGCTTCATGCTGACGTTGGTCATACAACACATCACTTGCTGCGCGGGAAAGGGACGTATAGTTTAGACCTAATAAAGTATATTCTTTCATGAGATCTTGGTTAGTATAGACTCTATTATCATTCCATAGATTGCTTAACAAATCGTCCATGCTTGCTTTAAAACTTTCTATAAAATCTTTCGATTGTTTTTGGAGAAATGTTATCACTTCTTCAAGACCGCCCCTACATATTTCCTCACCATTTAGTTTAATCAAAAAATTTTTGGGAAATTTTTCTTCTGGATCAATAAGTGCTTTGTAGGCTGTATCGATTTGGTTAAATTTGCCTTGAATATCAGCTAATCGCTTTTTATATGCTTCAGGATCCTCATTAACTGCAGGTAAGTTTTTGTCAGGATGTGTTTCACGCGCTAATTTCTTGTGGGCTTTTTTTATCTCATCTTGCGTTGCATTTGACGTTAATCCTAAGGTTTTCAAATACTCGTTATAAAGAGGATTCAGTACGAGAGTAACTTCGAATACATCAGTGCGTCGCATATAATCTAATCTCTATGAAAGGTATAATTTAATTATAGCATGCAGGATTTTAAACTTTATTTAATAATAATCATTTTATTTACAACGGCTTACCTATACTATTCCACTTACATAAACTTACAAGTAGAGTACAAAGGATCATGGCAATCCATTTATACAGTTTCTCATTCAGGGTGGTTTGCCACATTTGGTTCTAAGGACGAAAGTTACTACTTAAATAACTTTTCTTTAATAAATGAGTTATACCTTCAAATCACGTTAACCTAATCTTGGTGAAAAAATCTCTTCGTTTCATTATTTACTAATATTTTCTACGTAAATTTATCTCGTTTAACTCTCTTACTTCGACTAATTTAATTACCTCAACGTCATGAATCATTTTTTCATTGCTCGGCTGTGCTTTGCCCGGGGGATAAAAAATTGTTTCATTCAGTCTAAAAAAAGCACCATATTTATCATGACCAATAGGGGTAATTTAAGATTGATGTTGCATTCAATAAGTATCTTCCCAATATAGTCGTTTTATGATGCAATCTCTTTTTAAGTTTTTCTAAATTACAATGTTAAAGCCTTTCACATGCGCTAAATTTCCAACAGAGATGAGGATCATTAGCTAAAGGCAATGCCGCATGTTCGTTGTGGACGACGTCATATTCCGCTATCTTACATAGATAAGGATTAAAATCAGGGATCGATTTCTATCTATGCGCTGTATAAATTTTAATGGAATAATGAGAATAATTCTTTTTTTTGCCTTCTCGATTTCCTCGGTGACCGTTGCGCATGCAGAAACTCTAAATGATGCTTATCAAACGATGTTGCAAAGCAATCCAGAATTAATAGAAAGCAAAGCAAGCCAAGACGCAGCTTGGCAAGCTTATATGCAATTACGCGGTGGTTATCTGCCAGTCGTTGCCCTTGCTTACAATGTTGGTCGAGGGAAAGGTGAATCTTTTAGCCCCCAGACCTTAAATATCGGTTATACCAACGACAACATCCAACACAAAATAATTAGCGTTTCTCAACTATTATGGGATGGCGGTGCATTAATGAATCGAGTAGAAAGTGCTAAAAGTCAACATGATAGTGTTTACTTCCTCAAATTATTACAAATTAATAAATTAGCCTTACAAACTGCTTCCGCTTATCTCGCCGTGTTGCGTTCCTCTGAAATGGAACAAGTAACTCATCAAAATGTGAATATGCATTTAATTAAATTAGACGAGATAAGAAGACGTTACCGTGGCGGGGCTGGCACAGTAGGTGAAGTAGCGCTTGCTAAGACAAAATTGGGACAAGCAGAAATTGCATGGCAACAAAATAAATTAAATTTAGCCAATGCAAGAAGTGCTTATTTTGAAGTAGTGGGACAATACCCTTCCAAAAAATTAATTATTCCAGAAGAACCCAGTTTTTCTTTGCCTCACTCATTGCAAGAAGCTGAATGTATTGCAAGCAAATATAATCCTTCGATTATGGCAGAACAAAAAGCAACCCAAGCCGCTTGGCATACCGCTGTAGCGTCCAGAGCAATTGTTTATGCCCCCAATGTTTCTTTCACGTTAAGCGCCAGTCGGGATGAAAATTTAAATGGTATTACTGGAAGAACGACAAGCATGCAGGGATATGTTGCCATTACTTATAACATTTACAATGGAGGAGCCGATCTTGCTGACATGCGCAAAACCTCCGCGCAATTTATTGCGAACAAAGCGCACCTTGAAACGAAACGTCGATCCGTCATTACAGCTATTAATCAAACATGGAATGAATTACAAGCTACCCGAGAAAAATTAATATTACTGCGGCGCGGTATTGCTGCGAGCAGAGAGTTAGCCTCTAGTTATCGGAAAGAGTGGCAATTGGGTAAACGTTCTTTGCTTGATCTTATGGATAAACAAAATGAAATTGCTGCGCTTCGCTTAGCGCTAATTGACTCCAAATACATGATCAAAATTAATAAATTTACATTGTTAGCGAATGCTGGTGTATTGCCCCATTACTTTACGAGTAAAGCCCATGCATACTCATGCCCAGTCTAATCAGCGAAAAAGCCAACAAGTATTTGACCCTTTATTAGAATGTTTATTGGCGCTCGCTAAATACTATGGACACTCTGTCTCACCCAATACGCTTACGGCTAATCTGCCTTTAGTTAATCACAAATTAACCCCCGCTCTTTTTGTTCAAGCAGCTGCGCGCATCCAGTTAACGGCGCGCATTGTTGAGCGATCTCTTGATACAGTCAATGAGCTCGTACTTCCTGCGGTACTCTTATTAAAAGATGATAAAGCCTGTATTCTGACCAAACTTTATGGGGACGAGACAGCCGAGTTTATTTTACCTCAAGCGGTGGGAAATCCATCAGTAACCCAACTACCGCTTAAAGAAGTAAGTCAAGACTACACAGGCATAGCTATTTATACAAAACCTGAATACTTTTTTGAAAAGCGTGCGGATGAATACCAAGTTGTGACGGCTCGGTCATGGTTTTGGGATACGTTTTGGCGTTATCGTAGTCTTTATTATCAAGTTGCATTAGCAACCTTCTTTATTAATTGTTTTGTTTTAGCCTCACCCTTATTTGTCATGAATGTTTATGACCGCGTGGTCCCCAATCAAACGATGGGCACTCTTTGGGTTTTGACAATCGGCATCGTGATCATTTACGTTTTCGACTTGTTATTAAAAATAATTCGTGGATACTTACTTGATGTTAGCGGCAAGAAAGCTGATGTTGTTCTCTCTGATATTCTTTTTAATCATTTACTAGAATTAAAATTATCTTCTAAACCTATTTCCGCCGGGGCTTTTGCTAACAGTTTCCAAGGTTATGAGTCAGTAAGAGATTTTTTTACTTCAGCAACTCTTGTCAGCTTAATTGATCTTCCGTTTGTATTTTTATTCTTAATTGTCATTGCCTATATTGGTGGTTGGATTGTATTAATTCCTTTTATGGCAATCCCTTTGGTGGTCATTGTTTCACTGTATTTAGAAATCCCCATTCGCAATTCGGTGGAACAAAGTTTTGTTGGCATGGCGCAGAAAAATGCAATTCTGATTGAATCCATTAATCAATTAGAAACGATTAAATCATCAGCCTCAGAGGGCGAATATCAACGAAAATGGGAATACTATTCAGGCTTGGTCGCAAGGTTGGGGATGAAATCCCGCTTCTATTCCTCACTCGCTGTTAACTTTGCCGGCTTTGTCTTAGCCATGGTTTACGTTCTTGTCATTGTTGCCGGTGTATATGCCATTACTGAAAATAATCTCACCTTAGGTGCACTGATTGCCTGCGCGATTTTAAGCAGTCGAACTATGGCACCCTTAACACAAATCGCGAGTTTAATTACCCGGTATCATCAAGCTAAAACCGGATTGCAAACCCTCAATCGTATTATGGCACTTCCGACCGAAAGAGAAGATAGAAAAAATTATCTCTATCATCCGCAATTACGTGGTGATGTTCAATTTGAAAATGTAAGTTTCACTTATCCTAATCAGCAAATTTTGGCTTTAAATAAACTTTCTTTTACAATAAAAGCCAATGAAAAAGTTGCTATTTTAGGTCGCATTGGTTCTGGCAAGAGTACTGTGTTGAAATTAATTATTGGGCTTTATCAATCGTTTTCTGGCTCAATATTACTTGATGATATTGATATCCATCAACTTGATCCCGCTGATATCCGCAGAAACATTGGTTATGCACCGCAAGAAAGTAGCTTATTTTATGGAACACTACGCGAAAATATTTGCAAATCAATGCCATGGGCAAGTGCAGATGATATTCAAAAAGTCGCAGACATTACTGGGATTAGCCATTATACCAATCATCATCCGTCAGGCTTTGATTTAATGATTGGAGAAAATGGCGCTGGACTCTCTAGAGGACAACAACAATCCGTGGCAATTGCACGCGCTATCTTACCTAATGCACCGCTTCTTTTGTTAGATGATACAACAAGTGAAATGGATGATAATAGTGAACAAGAATTAAGAGACAAATTGAAAGATTACGTTAAAGATAAAACGTTGATTATGGTTACGCATAAATTATCTATGTTAAGTTTAGTTGACCGCATTATTATTTTACAAAACGGTCAATTAGTAGCAGACGGCCCCAAAGACGAAGTCTTAAAAAAATTGGTGCACTAAATGGCAATTTCTTCTTACCTCAAAAGTTGTTATGAAAAAATAAGAAAATCAATCCATGATTTTAAAGTTTTCATCAAAGGCGAATTTTCTAAACCTCAAGCAATGAAATTGCCAGTCAATGATGAAGATATCAATTTTATTGGCGATGCAAAAGAAGCCATGCTTGCAGAACGCACAACCTATATTAAATATTTACTCTATACAATTGGCATTCTTTTTATTCTCGGCATTTTATGGGCGAAATTTGCAGTTGTTGATGAAGTGACAGTTGGCACGGGAAAAGTCATTCCTTCTTCTTACATTAAAGTGATACAGAGCCTGGATGGGGGAATTTTAGCTTCATTGCGGGTCAAAGAAGGTCAGATTGTTAAAGAAGGTCAAATTGTTGCTGTTTTAAATATTTCAGATTTTAAAGCGGATTATCTAGCTACACAAAACCATTATCTCGCTTTATTGGCAGCCGCAGCACGGTTGCAAGCAGAAATAAATAGGAGCGATAAGATAGAATTCCCAGCGGTCCTTGCTCCAGAAAAAGAATTGATTGAACATGAATTACAACTCTTTGAGTCAAGGAGAAAGGTTCTTAACGAACGTTTACAAACGCTTAATGAGAGTTATGATCTCGCTAAAAAAAAGCTGAATCTTATTAGTCCAATGGCTGCTGAAGGTATTGTATCCAAAATGGAATTGTTAGACTTAAAAACAAAAGTGAATGAATTGAAAGGTGCGATTGAAGATGAACAAAATCGATTTAAACGTGATGCGCTAACTGATTTAAGTCGAGTGAATGATGAATTGAAAAGCTTGCAACAAAAAATAGTCGGTTTACAAGCTCGCATTACAAGAACGACCGTACGCTCTCCCGTTAATGGCATCGTCAAACAAATAAGCGTTACGACCATCGGAGGGGTTATTCGTCCCGGTGGTGAAATGATGCAAATTGTCCCCTTGCAAGATAAGCTGTTAGTGGAAGCAAAAATTCTTCCTAAAGATATCGCCTTCATCGTTCCTGCACAAAAAGCAATTGTTAAATTCACGGCTTATGATTATTCAATCTATGGCGGACTTGAAGGAAAAGTTGAATATGTCAGTGCAGATACAGTGGTTGATGAAAGAGGTAATACTTTTTATCTCGTCCAGATAAAAACCAACAAAAATTATTTAGGGCCGGCTAACAAACCTCTTCCTATCATCCCTGGCATGGTCGTAACCGTAGATATCATCACTGGTAAAAAATCCATTGCTGATTATATATTAAAACCGATTTTGAAAGCGAAATCAGAAGCATTACGCGAGACTTAATTTTGTTAAATAGATTAACCACTAACTACTTGTATATTAACATTGGCTTCGACAAGAACAGTAGACATTGTATTATTAAACGCTTGGCTTATTGCCGTAAGTGTTACAGGCGTTGCAAGCTGTCCGTCGTATCGCGTTGTATTCACTGCAGTAACGTTCCATTGATGTTCTGCATCATTGACAAACGTAACTGTCGGTGCGTGTAAAGGATCTTTTGCTCCGCCCGTTAGGGATGCTACTAACAAAGCCGCTGCGCCTTGGATAGGATTACCATTCGCAGCAACGCCAGGAAATTGAGTGCCATTGTAGCTACCAGCTCCTGCTTTATAACTCGTCATATTTAAAATAGCTTCAGCATTCAACACAAGTCCTGCATCATTACCCAATTCTATTCTTTCAATCCCTAATACAATTTGTGACGCACGGGAAGCTAAATCAATAGCGGTTGGATTAGGTAAATGCGCTAAATCCAGCACGCCACTGTTTAAACGCAAAATATCAAATCCAGTTCCTGCACTTATTTTATGAAATACAGGATCTTGAATTTGAAAAATATTATTACCATCGCCACCGATTAAAGTACTTCCAATGACACCAGGTAAGTTTGCATGAGTCGTCCCTGCGCCATGAGAATAAAGTGTTTGATTACCGGTGCCCCCGATAATGTTATCAATGCCGCTATAGCCATCTAATGTTGCTTGATTATTTAGACCTAAAATGATGTGACTTGTATCATAATGTCCGGGTGAAGTTAAAAATGCATAGGCCGATCCAAATGGATTTGCATTCAAGCTACCATCGGTCAACACTGCGCCTGATAAAATCCCCCCAAGCTCAACACCACTGTTACTCGTAAAAGCTGTAATATACTTCGCAAGTGGAATAGTTTGATTGGTAAGCGACGTACTGCCAACTGCTGAGGAGAAAAACAAATCACTAAACCCATCACCATCGATAGGACTACCTTTAAAATCATCAATTGTCGGCACCTGTGTACTAGAGGCAACAGATGGTAGGGTAAAAAGCTTGTAAACAAAAGGTGATGCTGTTCCTAAATTGATATTACTCCCTTCAGTCAACAGCGAAGGATGACCAAATATAACATAGCCGGTATTGTTATTAGACAATGCAAACAAATCACTAAATCCATCTGCATTAAAATCACCAATGGATTTAACAGAAAAACTATTAGGAACAATGGTACCGCCTGAGCGGGGATCAGCAATTTCACCCGTGATAGTAAACCCTTTAACATCTTGAACGACAGCGCCATTGCTATCAAGACCTTGACCTACTATACCGCTTTTTAAACGCACATCCCCAAA
This sequence comes from Gammaproteobacteria bacterium, assembly GCA_013816845.1. Taxonomy (NCBI): domain Bacteria; kingdom Pseudomonadati; phylum Pseudomonadota; class Gammaproteobacteria; species Gammaproteobacteria bacterium. Next base: position 211,900 of record JACDDU010000004.1, on the reverse strand, counting down.
GGGCAACATTTCGACATTCACAGGAAACTTTCCTGATTGACCATAGATGACATAAGTCAAATCACTATCGTCAGCATAATCAGTGCTATGACGGCTGATGATTAAGTCTTGATGACCATCGCCATTCGTATCGCCGACAAAATTGACTCCGCTTTGCGTATTGTATAAAGCATTTAATGCAGCGCCTCCGTCAATGGGTGTTGTCCCCGTTGCGATAGCCGTACCTACTTGATGATCAGGAACAATAAAGGTTGTCGCACTTAGCACTGCTGGTAAGTTTGCTAAAGAAAAGTCTTTAGGCATAAGTGGCGTTTGAGACCCATTTGGGCCTAACTGGGCAAAGGTTCCATAAAGAAGCATCGCCCCATTTGCTTCGTTATTACCAAAGAGCAAATCACTACTTGTATCATGATTAGCATCAGCCACTGAAATGTAATCATAAATACCTTTATCAATGGCTGCCCCGTAATTACTGAGAACACCAAATAAACCGAGTCCTTTCAACTTTCCGGTGCTATCAATGTAAAGCAAGCCCTGACCCGGGGAGACACTGTAAGCTATAATCGCATAATTATTAGAAGCATTAATAATGAGTGAGTGACCCATTTTGCCCAGATTTTCACCGACAATAAGCGATGAAATCGTTGAATTTGCCGAGTAATCAGTAATGCTCAGAATATTAACATTTGAACCACTGATAATATTGTAGGTATTTGCAGCCCCTGCTGGAATGTTAACTTTCGCTAAAATGGAGGAAGTCACATCGACGGACTCATACAGTCTGAGTCCTGCATTTTGAGCAAAAGTTAAATCAAAATTGCCAGGTTCAGGGTTGACCACGGAATTGGCCGCTGGATTGAGGAGAAGACTTCCCGGTGAAGTTGTAGTCCCGTTAGAAAGCGTTACGACATTGGCCCCTGACGTTCGCATGACGTATCGATTATCCACTATCCCTGCTGCACTGCCCGTGAGACTAATCGTTTCAACTGCGTTGTCATGAACGGCGTGAAGAGCAGGCTGCGATATAACAAAGAAATGATTATTGCCATCTGAGAGGGCTAGTTTATTACCAAAAAGTGCGCTCGAACGACTTGCAATCGCTTCATGCTCGATGACTGGTACGATTTGAACGGAAAAAGGTTGTGTCGCGGTGGGATCAAAAGCATTTGGGTCGCCACCAGCAATCGTAACTGTTTTAACAACTGGTTTTTCCGTCGACGTAAAAATCCCCGTAATCGCCCCTGAAACTTGCTCAATAATGCCGGTAAATACATTGCCAAACAACACTTGAGCCGGTGCAACGGTTGCATGAAAAGCGATTTGAGGGACAGATTGAAGTTTAAAAAGAAATGGAGAATTATTCTGCAAACTTGCAAATTCTAAGGGTGCGGATTGTTGATGGTTACTGGCTAAGTCGAAATATCCAGTTGGTAAAATCTTACTACTACTGCTTCCACTTACAGCTTTTTCAGTGCTATAAAAAGTGCTGGTTTTCGTATTATCAGCAAGCATCATGTAGGATTCTGGGCCACTGTTAAAGTTGGTACTGCTGGATGTATAAGAAGGCGTTGTCTGAGGTTTCGCTTCCATTGAAGAGTCAAATTGTTTATCTGAGAAGTCAATTCGACTATCAAAAGGCTCCTGATTACTGGCAAGGGTATCGCTAATGAACTTGGTCTCCCCTTGAACGGTTTCATCATTAGGTATCTCTTGGTCAACTTCTTGAATATGCGTTATTTTGTTGTTATTTTTAACTTGCTCACTCGTCTCTTCCGCAACGTTTTGACCGTGCTCACGATTAGGCACAGGATTAACATCTGAATCAGCCCCTTGCGATTGAGAGGGATTAAGCTTTTGATTATTAATGAATTCTTGGACAGACGCGATCTTCTTATCCATTGACAATGATTTGTCTGAATTATTTTCAAATTCCCCTTTATTAACGATTTTTATCTTATTAACCATTGGCTTGGCTTACTCCTTCGCTGCTCCAAAAGCACTCTTCTTCTCTATTAAAGTATAGACTTCTGTTCAATAAATAAACATATTTTGCCATAATTATCTTCTTTTTTTCTTAAAGCGTTTCATTTGCTTAATCATGCGATTAGCCTAGAATTAAAAAGAATAGGGACATTTTAGGCATTGCTAATGCTGCAAAAACTATATGCCATTTTTTTAGGGTTAATAGTGGTAGGATTGTCCGTATGGATGGTCGCAACGCCTAATAAGATTGTGCATCAGTGGATTAGGGGCGTAGATAACTTCATTTATGATCAACGCTTAATTTCCTTAATCGCCCATAAATCCCCGAAGGGTAAAACGACTGCTATTGCTATCCTTGATATAGATAATAAATCACTGGTCGAACAAGGCGCCTGGCCTTGGCCCCGCGCAAAATTTGCAGAATTGATTAACAATCTCCATGAACAAGGTGCAAGCGTCATTGCCTCCACCATCGTTTTCTCTGAAAAGTCCGATACCACTGCAACTGAATATTTAAAAAAACTTCCTTCTAAAAATATCGAAGATGCTGAGCTTGTTACTGCTTTAGATCGTCTTATTTATCTGCACGAAGGCGATGAATTACTAGCCGAAGCTGCTGCAAAAAGTAATGTTATTTTAGGTGTTATCTTTGATCAATCGGCTAATTATTTTAAGGGTCTTTTACCGCCTCCGGAAATAGAAATTGCAAATGCTGCTGATTTAGATAAGCTGGTCATTCCTACGATGACGGCTTATCTTGCTAACTACCCTGAGCTTTCCCTTGCAGCTAAACAAACAGGTTTTGTTACAGGCATTGTAGATAACGACGGTATCATCCGTAGAGCGCCGCTCCTAGCTACTTACAAAAATGGTATTTATTTTTCCTTAGCCCTGCAAGCCGTTCGTAATTATCAACATATTACCTCGGTTGCGGCTGAATTTGTTTCCATTGGAAATAAACAAGTCATTAACAAAATTACTTTAGATAAAAAAAATATTTATACTGATGCATCAGGAACGATCATTATACCTTACCAAGGCTATGCGAAATTCTTTCCTTATTATTCTGCAACAGATGTTTTAAATCATCGTATACCGCCCAATACCTTAAAAGGAAAAATAATTTTCATTGGCACATCCCTTCCAGGTTTAAGTGATTTGCGTCCTACGCCTTTTGAATCTTTATTTCCTAATGTAGAAATTCAAGCAAATATTGCCAACGCACTTTTAGGTAATTTTATTCCTCATACACCCAGCTGGAGCAAAGGCGCTGAAATCGGCTTAATCATTTTGTTTGGCGTTCTATTAGCCATTGTTCTCCCTTTCATGCGCGCCGTTTCTTTAGCTATTACGCTTATAGTCGTCATCCCTTTTTTAATTTATGCCCATTTTTGGTTATGGAGTACAAAGGGATTAATTTTTTCTTTTTCAATTCCATTGCTCACCGTGTTATTACTTGTGACAATCAATCTTATCAGTGGATTTTTATTCGAATCACGCCGGTTGGATTTTTTATTTAAAACATTTAGTAAATATGTCCCGCCTGAGTATGCGAAAAAAATAAGTGAGCATCAGGATCATTTAGGCTTTGAAGGTGAAGCACGCACGGTAACTATTTTATTTACCGATATTCGTCACTTTACTAACATCGCTGAAAATTTAGATGACATGGAGTTAAAGAATTTTCTCAATCAATTGTTTACACCCTTAACGGAAATTATCTTAAAACACAAAGGCACAATTGATAAATATGTAGGTGATATGATTATGGCTTATTGGGGAGCACCAGGTGAGGATCCACTACATAAACAACACGCGCTTGAATCAGCGCTCGCTATGCAAGAGAAAACCCATTCGCTCCAAGCTAAATTTAAACAGCTTAACCTTCCAGTGGTAAGAATTGGCATCGGAATTAATACAGGGGAAGTCAACATAGGAGAAATAGGAACGGATATTCGCCGCTCTTATACTGTCATTGGCGATGCAGTCAATTTAGCTTCGCGCCTTGAAGAATTATCAAAAAAATATCGCGTCAAAGCCATTGTGGGTGAGAATACTTATGCAGATAGCGACAATTTATTTCTGTTTCGTTTTCTTGACCGTATCACCGTTAAAGGTAAGCGAAAACCGATTAATATCTATGAATTAATTTGCCAAAAAGATCAAGCTGCCGAAGCCTTGATAGAAGAACTCAAAAAGCATGAAGAAGCGCTAGATTATTACTACACTCAGGAATGGGAAGTAGCATTTTCACTTTTCTCAAAACTGGTAGAACACTACCCTCACGTCAAGGTCTATTCCATTTTCTTATCGAGAATCCGAGAATATCTTGTCTCTCCCCCACCTGAAAATTGGGATGGAACTTTTGTTGCGATGTGATCATCTTGCGATGGATTGATTTTTAAAAATTTCAGTAGCGAACTTCAAAGCAGTAGTAATAGCTATCATATAAAGAGAGTAATAAAACTAAGAAGCAAGACTATAAATAGGCAAGGTATACATTAATGCAAAGTAACAAATTATTCATGGCCGCAAGCAATTCGACGGATGAATTAGAACTTAAAATTATTATACTTTGGTTTTAAAATATTTTCTTCGATCGCTGCATCTCCCTCTTTTACGAAAGAACAAATCGATCGGGGTGAGCATAAAAATTCATCTGACCGTATTGGGTTTTATAGGCGATGAATTAGACCGTGAGATGCGTCTCAATAATACGGATAGAATGTATTTAAAAAATCATTAGGCGTATAAAAAAGACTTGCTACTTTAAGTAATCGAAGTATCACATTAACCTCTTGTTTGTACCAACCTTACTTGCTTAATTGCGTTTCCATTCGATTAGAATCATCCAAGAGTACATAACAAAGAAATAGATTTTCATATAGAGGAGTAAACAACTTTCTTTCTCCTTGCAAAATTAAAGAACTGCCATCTTCGCCTAAGAAATTATCATCAAGACACCCTTTCATGTGCATTTCTTATTTCCTTACCTGCACTTTGTACTTGTCCTTTCATCATAGTTTATAGAGTTCAAATCCTTAATTAGACGTAAGTTTATCCAGATAGCTGTTTCAATAAGTCTCAATGATCTTTTACTCAAAGTAGAATGGATAATGTCGCTTTATTCGCTTTAAACGCTAAGGTACGAAAATAAAAGTACCTAAATGATATGATTTACATAATATTACGGTAAATAGTTCTTATTAATAGTTTGCGCAGAGTAATTTATTGATGTCCATAATTATTGTTATCGATAATAAATTATGCGCTTCATTTGCACATTTCCAATAAAACAATGTAAAGTAGAACTTTATTATTAGATATAAAGAGACAGGGATGTCTGGTGAAATTAAAAGGATTGGAACTCTTGATATCGAACCATCTGCTGCTCATTTAGATACTACTTTTTTTATAATACAGAAAATTGGCATCTGCATCATGAGTGTACTTTTGCTTGGTGGCATATTTGGTTTGTTTGGTTCTGGTATTTTAGGACCCACCACAGCTGTTAAAGGATCGTTGCAAATCACATACAATAAATTTACTAGACTTCAGGCAACCAATGTTTTTCATATAAATATCATCCCTTCAAGGGATCATTCTACGCAATCTTCTGATTTACGACTTTGGATAGATCAATCTTTTTTTAAAAAGATTTCAATAAAAAGCCTGAGCCCAACGCCTAGCAGCGAAGAGATTCGAAACAATAAGATTATATATTCGTTTCATGCGTCAGATAACAGTCAAACATCGCAAATTATTTTAGCAATTGAACCAGAAGAATTTGGCCACTCACATGCAGAGATGGGATTAATAAATTCAAATAATGACAAAATTAAAATTCACCAATTCATTTACCCGTGAGACGACAAATATGGAATCAATTTTTAGGACAGCTATTATTTATATATTTCTAATGGTAGTTTTGCGCATTTCTGGTCATCGTACTTTAAATGAGATGACAACATTTGATTTTGTTTTATTGCTAATTATGGGTGATGCTTCACAACAAGCAATGACCGGGACTGATTATTCTCTAACGAATGGATTGCTTATCATCATGACGCTGGTTTTAATGGATATTTTTATTTCTTTTTTAAAACAGAAGTTCAGAAAAGTTGAAAGCATCATTGACGGCATGCCCGTCATATTAATAAATAATGGCAAAATACTTAAAAAAACAATGAATCAGGTCAAGGTTGATATAACGGATATTTTAGAGTCAAGCCGTAAATTACAAGGACTAGAGCGTTTAGATCAGATCAAGTATGCTATCTTAGAAAAAGATGGTGATATTACCATCATTGGTTATTAATTAAATTCCAATTTAACTGGCTGTGAATGTTAAAAGATAACCAAAAATTTATAGGACGAGCCGGCCTTTTTTATTATTTCTATACTGATAATACAGAACCCGATATTGAGATGGGGCTTGTATTACATAAACCTCATTGGAACAATGGATTCGCCACTGAGCTTGTCACAGCCCTTATTGATTGGGGTTTTAAAAATTTAAGTGTCAATAAATTTAATCGCACTTACCACCACCGATAACAAAAAGCCTCAGCATATTTTAGAGAAAGTAGGCATGCGATATGTAAAAAATGTTACATCTGAAGGCGAAGATTTTTTATTATACGAGATCAATAAACAAAATAAAAAGAATGTGCGCTTTATAAACTAATGGAAAAGGGGCACTCTCCACTATTATGGATTTTTTTCTGATGAGGTCACATTATTAGCAAATCATATATTGCTAATCCAGCACGTAAAATTAATATGAAGGGTCAGCTATTAATTAATGGAACAAAATTGAAATTCTCAAAAGATGGAGAGAAAGTTTATAAATTTTTATGAATATTGACTTTTAATACCGCATATGGTTCAGTAGCGCTTTCATTCGTAGGCTATCCCAATAGAAGTATAGTTTAACAAAAAAACTCTGTGTGAAAAATTAAATTATTTTCTTCAACTTAAAATATTTGAATCATAAAAAATAGGTATGTACTTATGTATTTAAAAAATAATCTAGAAAAGATAAACAGTGCCATTAGTGAAACTTGGTCGCACCAAGACGGGGTTGTTATAGAAGATCTGCAGTACACGGGTTGCGAAGATGAAGCTGCCATCATTTTAAAAATTCAATTTCATCAACAACAAATGATGCTGACATATAGTGAAAAAGATCACAATAAAGCAACTGATGAGGAATCTTTAATTTCCTTTTTAAATGATTTAAATACGGATATTGCTCTTGCAGATATTATGCATAAATTTCCAGAATTAGATTTTCAAGCATTTTCATGGCCAAACCAGTATGTGCAATCCGGACCAGTCATGGTCCATAATGTGCGTGAATTCTTTTCACCAGTAACGGGTGAATTTAACTTTAATCATTTTTTTGAGGAAAAACGCAAGGCAACTCAAAATTATTGGGGCAATGTTAGAGGATTATCTGGTCTCAACTTTCAAGCTGAATCTGTAAAAAGTAGAGGGGATCAACCAGTTTACCCAGAAAATTATCGTTCTGAATTAATTATAAAACAAGAAAGTATCAACAAGCCAAATATTTACCGAGTATGAATTTAGTCTAAAATACTGCGCGCAACGTTATAGGCTGGCAGAGATTTTGGCGCTCTTGATTCTCCTCAATTACGGGCAATGAATCCCATGGAGCGCCAATGTTTTGGACATTATCTCATCTTACTAATTGCGTCCGCCTTCTTTCATCCTTTTAGAAGGCAATTTTCTGTAATAGCCACAATTTGATAAATTAAAAGGACTTGTCCATATAAGTTAAGTTGGACCAATCAAAGTTGCCGAGTATTTGCAGTAATCAATTTTGCTTTTGAGGAAATATACCGGCTACTTAATCAATGCATGGATTACTTTAGCCCATAACTGATTTTTTTGAATTGTCATGTCCTATAACTTTAGGTATTACCCCGTTGCATGTTCGCAATGTAGTGCGTAAGTGTACGCATATCCATTAACCGATGTTGTTTGCTTTATTTTAAAATTCCAGCCTTCATTTGATTTATCTGTACGTTGGTAGTTACTAAGCAAAAAAGAGCTGTTACGAGCAATTAAAAAACCACAGCTATGATCTGGCCTAACAAGTATCCTAGATCTATGTCCATGTCGTTCAACATGATCATCTGAGCTAATACTAAACCTTAAGTTTTTAGGACCATGATTATAAGTATGCTTCACACAGATACGGCCATTTTTAATATACTTTGTGTAATTGCCGAAATCAAATAAGTCAGAACTGTAAAAACCCGCCTCAAAGCCATAGCTCGGTGTATTATCATTAACTTCTAAGCATACTTGGACATGCTGAGGATAATTTGCATAACTTGCGGTAAGCACAACAGAAGTAATTAAAAATAAAGCTATCTTTGGTTTTTGCATAAAATTTTCTTTTTTCTAATTTATCGTTGCATTGTATAGTAATAAATTAATACTTTACAACTCCTTCTGGGGTATATGTTGAACGGTTACGATCCATGCCTACCTTGCATCTTGCACACTGTTCCCTAAGATTTACATGGTTCTTATATTGATGAGGCAAATGTGTATCGTTAATTTTTTAATTCCATCTTGGTTGAGGATAATACTTTTTTCTCATAGACATGCTATTCAACTCTTTAAAGCGTATCACAAAGAATACATTCAATTATGCTCCTTAATAAATAAAGGTGCGCTGATAGAAATAGGAAGCATCTTCCTTTTACTACGGGTAGCCTTAATTAAGTACTAACAAACAGAAAATTATAACAGTTATCTCTTCTTATTGTAGTTCCAAAAGATTATTACCATAAAATTTTCAAGTTTTGGGACAACATCAACCTCTTTAAGTTATTTTCTTATTATCAAACTTGACCAAAGGATGATAATTCTAATTTAATGAGGAAATTGAGATGGGTGTCTTTAAGCTTAATGCAAGTGAGTTAGTAGAAGTGATATAATTTTTCTCATGCTTTGTGCTTCTAACCTTTTTAGGCCGGGGAATAGAATCGAAATAAATGACGAGTTATACACTGATTCCACAACTGTCCCCTTCAACGAAGAAGAGCATTGCTTCTCCATCAATACTTCATAATAAATTGCAATAACAAAGGACTATCATTCCTATTAAGATTAACAGTTCAATCAACTTCATATTTTAATGCTATTTATTTCCTGAGTTGAAATAATTTTTCTTTTGCATCTACATATTCATCAATAATTTTTTCCTTTTCTTTTTCACGTTTTAAATAGCTTTCTTGTACTTCTTCTGGATCACTCAATGAAAGAGGCATTTGACTAAATTTAAATCTTAACTTCTGACGTTCATATTCCTTCCTATGATCTAAAGCTACTTTTTCTTTATTTTCTTTCATTCTAAGCCAAGCATTCTGTATCTCTTCTGGATCAGACAGCGAAGGTATTCTACGACCACGTCTTTCAAGTTCTCTTAATTGATTATGTTTTTGTTTTCTATCGTCTATCTTAAATTTAATGTTTTGAAACAATTTATGCATTTAATAACTCCCCTATTATTATTTTGGTTAGCAAGTAAATGTTGTAACTAACCTCGTGATTTACTTGCCTCATTAATTTTGTTGGGAGTAATCTACATATCGATATGAAAACCTCCGAAACGCTTAATGTGCTCTGTCAGGTAAGGACTCAAGCTAGCTAGATCATACTCTTTATTTCCTCTTTCCTAGGTCAGTTGATGGTAGAGATACTTATTCCGACATAGAGGTCGTTACTGCCCCTTAACATCGACTCATCAAGCATTGTGCAATTTTTGATTAAGTTTTACTAACTTTAGGTTACGTTGTGATCAACCCAATTTTAAAACTTGAAAGATTATAACAATTTTCGTACAATAAATATCTAATTTAGATTTATTGAGTATAAAAAATCAATGTTAAATAGAAATTTTAGCCCCAAACCCTCTACGCTTTTAGACTACCAGCACCTCATCGATCAAACGGATAACGAAAAAATTAAAGACTACTACAACGCATTTATTAATGAAGCAAATCTCGGAAATTATAGAAGTTTAGTTAATCAGGTTAGAGAGTATCTCACAAATAATAAATCAAATAAAACTTACGTAGATAAAGAATTTCAATTAGAGTGTCTGCGATTTGCATACGAACATGCATCTAGTTTATTACTTGCTTCTTTAAAGCAATTAGATAGCCAAGCAAACAACTTTGATTCTTATCTTTCGTACGCCGGTTACAATTGTTTAAATGCACTTAATTTAAATTATTTTGATAAAGCTACAAAAGATTTAGAATTACAAAGACTCGAAAAACTAATCGATATCACTAATGCAGTAACACAAGTTATTAAAAAGGTGGACCTGCCTAATTTAAATCTTCTTGAAGCGAAAATAGCTCAAGTAAAACTAAAAACCAAACCAACTGAGAAAACGGATCAATCCATCTTAAACTCTTCTCTCCAATTATTATTTACACTCGGTCTTTTAGGCGCAAGTATTGGTTTTACTATTTTATTAGCTCCGTTCCTACCAATTTATCCAATATATGGTTTGTTGATTGGGATGGCTTTGATTGGGGTCTGTGAAACAATGGATGATCTTAAAAAACACATTGCCAATAAAAAATCCATAGAGACACTCTATCCTAAATCCACTTCGCTTTTAAGTTCATTGCATGACCTGCATGATATTAAAAAAATTAAATCTTTTGAAGGAAAACCATCACCATCCAAGCACAGTTTCTTTTCCTCTGTACCGAAACACACTCAAGCTCCTAGTTTCCCTCACGATCAAAATGAAAATGATGACGTTACCTTGCAAGGAAAATCTTTTTGACAACCCAGTTAGAAATATTCATTCGCAAAATGCAATACCTTCAATGACTATTGTGTTTTAGATGATGATTAGTTTTTGCTAATTTAGGGCTTTGAACAACATGGATATAATTTGCTGGAAGTCGGTCTTGTTAGTTTTTCGGTACTTATAATGCGCCGACTTCCATAGTAAATAATTCGTCCGTATTATTGTCATAAAATCATTTCTTTTTTGCTTAAAATAGAAAGAGAGTTGGCCAATAACCGTATAGATACTATATGGTACATTCTTTTTTGGCCCTGTTCTCATCCTAACAAAAACATCACGGTGCACGGATTCTTAAATAATGACCATTATTGAAATATGAATTTTCGCCGTTAATAAATTGCGTTGTCTAAAAGATTAAGGGATTACTTAAAAGATATTAAGCGTTACATTTTTTATTCTATCTATCTTTACTCACTTCTTCTTGCATGTCACTTTCATTAACCGGCTCAGTAATTTTTAATGATTAGTAGAGAGCTACATGATTCCTGATACAAGAATAATAAAAATTTTAACAAAACAAATAATTAATATTTCTGACAATACTAATTATAAGTATGAACAACTTGGCATTTTAATAGATTGATAGGAAATTGAAAATCTAAGTTGGTCAAAAGTAAATTAATTTTATTTGTTGATATTCGAATAAAGTCTTTAGAGTAGATATTAAATCTCTGCGGAAGATTAGCATAATAATTCATATCGTTGATGGTCACATTCAAATCAATGGATCTGTTTACGTGATATAAATTTTCAATATTACAGGTTAATTTATAAGTTCCAGGTGTGAGCTCGTCGAAAGTTTGCTCATATCTTTGCCCGGGTCGGATTATAATATCAGCAAATAAATTAACGCTATAGATCAGTACAGTAATGATTAATCCAAATTTTATTTTATTATTCATCATGCTAATGCCGCCTTATTTTTAAATATCAAGGTCTCAGTTCAGGATAATAAATCAAATCATTCATTAAATATAATAAGAAATGTGTATGACTTTTATAAGTAAGAACTATATGTTCTTTGGATGAGCCACGTACTGCGCGCATTCAATCATAGGCTAATCCAAATGTTGATAGCCAATTAGCCTACCATCCATTGGAATTTGATCAAATGTGAGGTATTTGATCTTATCTATCTAAACGATTTTGACTTGCAAAGACGTTCTCTAATTCAGGGAACGAAAGATGGTACAAATTAGTAAATAAAAATCTTTTCAAAATATTTTAGGTTGTGAGTATATTGTTGGATAAGCGCAGGGAAAACTTAAAGAATGTACGAACACAATTGGCTCATTAAAAGTAAGAATTTTTACTTTTTTATTCGTTTATTTTCTAACGTTTCCCCTTACTATATCTGTGGTGTTAGCGTTCAAATCTTCTGGTTTTATATTAAAAGGGTCGTCGTCTTCGGTTTGGGCCAAATGAGGGGATTGGTTGGAATTGAAAAACGAAATAGGCGAGACTACATTATCGATGTTGATTGTAGCGACGGAATTAAAGTTATGGTTATCATTGCTAAGTTGATTGCTCCTTGGAGAAGTTTCCGCCCTATAATTTTTCGAAAAAATATTTTTACAGATTGCATCTATGAATTCCGCTTCCTGAATTTTGGAGATTGTACCTCTGTGAGTAACAGAATAATCAATTATAGATGAAGCTTTTAATTTAGTTGAATCTTGATTATCCAGATTTTGGTTATTATCAGAATTATGCTGTACATTAACTGGAGTTTTTGGCGTGATGGATATAGAAAATCTTTTTCCACTCTTATTTATATCTTTTAAAGATTTCTTATAATCAGGACCAAATATCTCTAGCGCTAATTCTGGGGTAATTTGCTTAAATTTGTTTAGGACTGATCCGGGGGTAGGTTTAGGTTCATTATCGAGTTTGCATAAATATTCATTAAAACAGGATGATTGTTTAGTCAAATTATATTTAAGTTGAGCCAGAGTACTAGCTTCTGGAAGCGTTTGAACCTGGGTTTCAAATAAAAGACTATGAACTTCCTCTATAGTCAAATCCTTTAAATAATTAAAGGAAATAATCGGTGTATTTAACAAGTTTATAGCATATTCGTTTAAATACGGTAGTAATCGTTGGTAGTAAGATAATTTTGAACAATTAAGCGCAAGAGAATGTAGCTTATCGTTTTGATTTATTGCGTTTAACAACTTTAATTCTTTTTTATGGTTTTCATTTATTTCTTTGTATACCAGTCTTAGATTTTCCAATAAAACATACTCCCTCCTGATCTTGGGGAAAGTTGTAATGGCAAAAAGAATTCGCTGGGATAAGTCAGCATCATATGCAGACATTTGTGGCGTGTAATTATTCATGGTTCATACATATTACTGGCAATACCTTAAGCCATGATTAATGAGACATTACTTATAAAATTTTATGGGTGCGCATCTGAATTAATATTCTTAACAAAAAATTAAGAATTATTAAGCTATTTTGTCAAATTTTAGCTGAAATCAATGTTTTATATAAATATAAAGAGAAATTTTAAACGAGCGCTTTATGTGGTTAAGATTAAAAGCAAAATTGGATGAGAAGAACAGATAAGCTTTAACCTCTAGAGTGAACTTTATACGTGAAGCTTTCATGAAGTCATTTAATAATTCTTTCTCCTGCTCATTAATGAGCATGCCAATAAATATTTTTAATTTCGCTTCATATTTCTGGGTAACCACATTTAACTTGGTTTCACTGTTTTCATCATCACTTCAACATATCATTTTAGCTTCTTCAGCTCTGGCTTTCAGTTAAATAAATGATACCGATTTTTCATAGCTTCAAAATGACTAAAAAATTTTGGATCATTCATATGATATACGTAGGAGGCAGTTTGATTTGCTGTTTCAATAAATTCTGCAAAATCATGACAACAAATACCTAGCATGATGGAGAAAATTAAAATGACAAAATAAAGGGTTTGCATTGATTTGCATACATAAGGCGCCTCCATTATCACTGGAAATATTTGAGAAGTATTGTCCTAATAAATAACAGACTACAACAATTCAATACAAAATGAATCTCAAAATCTGGCAGGAGTTAGATTAAATGATAGTGAGTTAACAATCATAAAAAGTAGGTGTTACAGCATAACCATAACCCAGACCACTTTGATAACGGCAAGACCAATCACTAAAAAATGGCACAGGACCTTCCACAAAACGCAGCGATAAAAGAAGAGCTTGAGCTTTTTTTATAGCCTCATCTTTATTATTTGCTGGAAATGCACTTGTGCTAAATGCCCAACAATAACGAGTTCCAAAACGATTTCGGCTTGCATTTGCGACCCATTCACCACCTCTTAACTGTTGGACACTGTTATTCATCATCACTTTTTGAATCATACTGACATCTGGACAAATGTCTGGCTTAGGATTTGGCGATGCCATCCCCGCTTGAATATTTATAAAAAAAATTAAACCGACCATTGTAACGAAATTGTATTTCATAGGTAATCTCTTTAGTAAATTCCTATCTTATTTGTTCAATCTATTTATTTCAATAATGAAAGATCTATTAAACGCCCTTTTTGGGGTTATGCAGCTTTTTTCTGCAATTGACTCCAATAGTCCAAAATAAATTTTTGGACTATTGGAGTCAATTGCAATACTTCAATCTAAATTCACTTCCATCATTATATATTAGCGTAAGTTATCTTGTTACGGAGTAATAACATTGACATTTAGGTTATATAAAAAAATTATTGACATATACCCAGCGACGCCAAACCATTTGCGGTTGTGATATATATTCGATTCGTCTCTGGATCAGCAGCAACGCCCCACTTTATATCAAGAGGAAAATACAAACAAAGTCGATTACCATTTTTATCATATACTGAAACAAGTCTAGGGCTTCTTCCAGAATGGATGATGTAACGATTCTGCGTACTAATAAAATTTTTGACCGAATAATGCGTATTTGATTGCCAGAGCTTTTTACCATTTTTTACGTTAAAAGCATACATTGCGCCATAAATTTCAGTGGCAGGATCTGTAACAATGATGAGTTGTTGTGCCTTTTCATCCACACGCACTGTCGTAATGCCACCCAGTGTAGGGAATGCTTCTGATTCCCACAGTTTTTTTCCCTCAGCAGATATGGCTGTAATAAAATCGCCTTGTTTGTATAGATGGCAGATAACATAAGCAATATTGTTCGAATCAATCCTGATATAATCAATTTTGACAGGAAAATCTTTATCGTTCAAATCGATGTGCCATTTTTCTTTACCATCATCAGTGAAAGCAAAAAGCTTTTTATTAACGAGGGTATACAGCGTATCTTTCTGGTAATAGATTCGTATGTCATCATTTAGATTAAAAATTTTACGCCATTTTTCCTTACCTGCGGCATCAACAGCGATAATAATATTATTATGTAGAAGCCGATAAGTATGGTCAGTATCTGTTGCTAACATATGGATGCTTGGATGAGCTGGTGCTTCGTCAAGTGCTAAGCGCCATTTAATCATGCCATTAGTTTTATTGATTGCAATGAGAGTAGACTTATCTGTATCACAAAAGATTGTATGTGAGGTTTGAACCATAATATCGGCCCAATCTAAACTCGGTAAATTAGTGCTCCAAAGATGATGACCAGAGCTGTCCAGCGCTCTCAGCCGGTGAGCGCTCGCATATAGATAGACATTATCGTTTTGATCAAGCTGAAAATTAGTTATGTCAAAATCGGCAGCATCATATTTCCATTTAATTTTACCATCCGGATGAAGAGCATAGAGTGTGGGATTACTTTTATGATCCCGAAAGCTAAGGACTGAGCCATCTGTACCAATCGCAGGTGTATTCATTGAGCCGCCTGCATTAAAATCCCATTCGTAGGTGATTTTATCAGTAGAGATTAAGTCCGGCTTACCTAACGAGGGCTTAATAGCCTCAGCTAAAATTGGGTTTAGCAAAACAACAAGGAATGAAATAGGTAATAGTATCCGTGAAATCATAAAGCTTCCTAATTTTGTGGATATCCAAAGAGTCGCAAAAGGATAAAGAAGGAATGATTAATCTCCCCCCCTTTATTTTCTTCTAGGTAATGGTCGTTCGCTTAAATTGATTACCAAACTACATTAGACAAGTTCAAACTCAATTAAATATCTTTTAAAAAAAATTTAATTAAAAATATCATGAGGATGTGTATTGTACAAACTTTTTTTACCTAACTCACTAAGATTTATGATGCGATCAATTCTAATGAAAATATGATTTAAACTCTTGCTTCTCAGCTCAATGCACGCAAAGGAAGCGCTTCATCATATAATTCATCTTATGGTCGAAATATAAAAGAATTAAGGTAGACAGAGATGACTCTATTCACACGATGCTAACTTTATTAATGCTTATTAATGTAAGTTGAGCTACATTTTTCTGAACATCCATGACAGACGCTTACATTAATTTTCATTATAAATTAATATTGTATTTCTTGGTTAATTCTATCTCTGATAGCAGATCTTAATAGCAATAACGAAAGCAATTACCCCATCTCATAAAGACGCCAATTAAATTGCTTTCTTGTAAATATTGTCATAGATATTACCGCAATGTTTACACTTCGATATCGTTAGTTATCCTCTTGCTATGGATAAAATTTCATAAAGAAAAAATAAGCAATTAAAATAAAAATTTTAAAGACCTGAATCCACCACCCTTTTTGGCTTAATATTTATATATGCGTTATAAATGCTTGGCTAAAAAATTACTTCGGGCAATTACAATCACTCTACTAGTAGTTCTAGGGAAAAAAATTTGTTACTATAAGTCTCATTTTTAATAAAAAAAAATAATAATATACCTATGCTTCCTGACGAACTTCTACACTTATACCAATGGAAACTTTATCTTCAAGCCGAAAAACGCGGATATGGTTATGGTCCTAGCGATTTAAAACAAGCTTATAATATTATTATCGCGGCAGGATTTCTGAAAGATCAATGTGCTACTTATATTTTGAATCATAACCAAATTAATGAATTTGTACATGCAGTTCTATTAGCAAACCATCTTAAAATCTCCCCTCATCTAATGCCGCTTACGATTCACCGTTTAAGCATGATGCCTAATCCAGTAGAAATTACATCAATGACCAGCTTCCTTGAGTATCAGAATTGTAGCAATATTTTAGACCAGTCCATGACAACTGATGAAATTAACCGCTTGTCTAGACACTATCAAACAATGACCCATCCAAAAATCAAGCATTTAATGAATCAGATATTCCAAAAAAGATGTAAGGAAGTAGCTACTTTTCATGACGATTTTGATCAAATAATGTCTGTCTGTGAAGCTGGTTTAAAGGATACTATTACGCCCCTAGAATGTATGGGCGAAATTATTCTTAAGGAACAAAAGCGCGCAGTCGAAAGTAAGACAGCAGAGGACATTCAGCTAATTAAATCCCAACTGCAAGAGGCAGACCGTTCTTACCGGCAAATTACACTTAAACGTTTCCTGCTATTCGAACAAGGCGTACCCCAACAAAAAGCATTAAAGAAAGGTGAACTGTTGGAACGAGATTTTAGCGTAAAACGTGAGAAAGAGAGTTATAAACACCAATTACCAAGCTTGCAATTTCGGCGTTAATATAAAATTTTGAAGTTAGATAGACCATTTCGGGAAGAGATTATCATTGCAAATAGCCTCAAAAATTTTCTATATTGAATCTAATATTTAGCTTCAGCTCATTGCCTCCAATTAATATTAATTATAATGTTAATTTTTTCGCTTTAACCACTTTGTCATCTAAACTCTCTCGAATTTTTCTTATAGCAATGAATGATGAACTGGAACGTAGGGAAAGTTTGCTGCATGCAAAAATGCATCCGCCCCATTCATTCATTAATTAATAACGAACATAAACGGGTACTGCTTGATCAGCAACTGAAGGAGTCACATAAATAGTAACTGAATAGTACACTACTTTATCAATACAATGAGGAATTTCTCTCCATATACTCTGACGATAATAGCTAATTTTTAAGTTAGAAATGTTACCTGAAATATCATGGACCATTCTAAATTATAATTAGGGCTTATAACTTTTCTGTGTTTATAAACCTGACCTTCTTGTATTTCAATATTTTCATTCCAATTATTCACGACGTTTAGATAGGTATTATCGTTACTTGCGAAGGGTTTAGCGTTTCCGGTAATGAATGGAGATAGAAATAAAAATAAAAGCAGAAAATATTTTGTTATTTTAATTATCATAATATTTTCTCTTCAAATTACAATTATCTTAATACATGCAGATGGAATATCACCTGCACAAGGAAAACACGTCGTCGCCAACACGTTTGCATATTAAATTTTAATCAAGGAGGCTGAGCCAAGCTTATCTTATGAACATGAAATAACAGTTTTATTGATCAAATAAAGAGGGATATGAACGTAGCTTATCGTCTCTAATCAAGTTGTATACCCTTTGAATTTTAATCGTTTTAGTTATCCTTACAATAATGAATATTCATTTATAACTAAACGTTTGGTATACGACACACTATTGTGCATTCACGAACGAGAAATTTATGCAGTCTGAATTTGATCTTGTCATCTATGGCGCCACGGGTTTCACTGGCAAGCTTGCCGCTCAATATATGATGCGCCCTGGGATTGGGGATCATTTGCGCGTCGCAATTGCCGGGCGCAATATGCAAAAGCTGAAAGAAGTGCAAGCAGAGTGCATCATTAAACCTACTATCTTAATAGCCGATTCAACCGAGCCCACAAGCATTGACAACATAGTGCAACAAACCAACGTCGTGCTAAGTTTTGCAGGACCTTTCGCAATCTATGGCGAACCAGTCATAGCAAGTTGTATTAAATTCGGAAAAGATTACCTCGACATTACAGGTGAAACCCCTTTTATTCACGCTATGATTAAAAAATATCAACAACAGGCGCTGGAAACAGGAGCGCGTTTAATTCCTTTTAGTGGTTTTGATTCAATTCCTGCGGATCTTTCTGTTTATCTTGGATTAACATCGGCAAACAATCGTAAGATTCATCTTGATTCGATGTCTCTCTATTATCAAATCCGCGGTGGATTTAATGGCGGAACACTTGCCTCCGCACTTAATATGGCTGAACAAGCACGGGGAGAATTGTTTAGTCCTGATACTCTTATTCCCGATTCGCTTAGTGCACACCCATCCCGGCCAAAATTAAGACCCTATTTCGAGCCTATCTTGCAACGTTGGACTGCTCCTTTTTTTATGGGCCCGATCAATACTGCGGTAGTACGGCGATCAGCTTGGTTGTTCTCCGAAATTAATCAAACGCACGCGGATTTTCAATATGAAGAACGGTTAGTCATGAGTAAACGCTTCGGCTATTTAAAAGCAATTTTAACCTCGGGAATTCTTATGGGATTTGGGCTAGTTACTGCCAACGCAAGGGGACGCCGCCTGTTACGTCGCTTCGGACCTAAGCCCGGCGAAGGTCCTTCGGAGGCGATACGTCACCAAGGTTTTTTTCGCGGACGGTTAGTTTGTCGCAGTCACGGACAATGCAAACTCATCGTTAGCATGGAAGGCAAAGGCGATCCTGGTAATGAGATTACAGTAGCTTTAGCCTGTGAATCCGCTCGTCTTGCAGTAGAAAAGGCTTTCTTACCCGGTCGGAAAGGTTTTTTGACCCCAACTTTTGCTTTTGGTGATCCCTTGATTCAACGGTTGAAAGATGCAGGATTTCATTTCAACACTGAATTTATTTCTTGAGGAAATTCTGCAGCATAGACACTGTAGAATTTACAGAGAACACCCACTAGAAAACTGTTTGAGCCGTTCTTTTTGTCTGTTAACCCTATAGAAAAAAATTACAGTTTTTGATATTTTGCGTTATTAAAAATAATAGGGTTGAAAACCCGTTCAGTTGCCCAAAAAATGGGCTGCCTCGTAATCATTAATAACTACAATAAGCAAGGTGGAGTGGCGTGATGGATGAAAATTTATATGATATTTTAGGGTTAAGCATCGATGCAACGCAGGAAGAAATTAAAAAAAGTTATCAACATTTAGCCAAAATATTTCATCCTGATAAAAATCTTAATACGGTAACCGATCCTAATGCAAAAAGTATTGCAGAAGAAAAATTTAAGGCGATTGGCGAAGCTTACGCGACACTTGGTAATGAACAAAAACGCAAAGTGTATAATTTGTCACTTCCTTCAGCGAAAAACTACTTCCAGCCAACCTGGAAACCAACCTCACCAAATCATTTTGCGCATTTTTATCATGGTGACTCCCCTTTCTATAAGCCAGCAAGTCCCCCCACTCAACATTATACAAATGAAATTCCTGAATATGTTTACCCTTTAGCTGAACAGCTTGAGCTTGATGTCAACTTTGTAAATGAATGCTGGAAATCTAATTTGGAAGGTTTAGACGATCGTTATGATCGTCTATGCTCATTAAAGCCCTATTTAATAAATTTTAAAAAGAAAAAAGAGCCTGCACTTAATTTAGTTATGGCCTTTGCATTATCACGACAGGAATTTCTAAACTTAGCCTCTGCCTATGAGTTGATTGTGACACATCGAATAACGATGGAAGAAGTAAAGAAATGGACTAAGTTTGAGCGAGAATTAATGGTCCAGATTTGGAACAGGGAATTTGAGAATCCAGATCGTGACGAAATCATTTTGGAATCCTTACGTTCTTATAGAAATAAAGAATACCGCGACAGGTTTGCGCAGCAGAAGCAGTCTAGCTATTCAAGGACTTACGCCAAGCGCACTTTTTATAATAATTTTTTCATGAAAACACCGCCTCGTCCCGCAGCGCCTCCTCCACAACATGACGATTCCCCTCACCGCGTTTGGACTGAGGGCAAAGCAGTGTTATTACCAAATGGATTTATCATTAGTGGTGGTGATAAAAAAGAAGATGAATTTAAGTTATTTGATCCCGCAACTGCTGAAATTGTTAATCGATTTTCCCAGCAGGGTGCTCGCGTTAGTAAAATAGTATTATTAGCTTCTGGAAATATAGCGGTAAGTAGTTATGATTTTAACTCGGATATTAAAGTTTTTAATCCAAATACAGGGGAGCTACTTAGTCATTTTGCGTATGGCGATCCCTGCTTAAGGATGATAGCAAGGAACAACCATATTGTTACTGTGGGTAATTTTAACTGCTCTACCGTTCAGACATATGATAGCGAGTCAGGAAATTTAATACATCAGCAAGAGACAGTATTATTAATTGAGGATTTAATTTCCACACCACGTCACATTATCATAGCCGGAATAATACCGTCTTCTCTAGCCTATAAATATCAGATTTATGATGATAATTTAACGCTTATTAAAACTTTTCCCTTAGCTAACAATTGCAGCTTGCAGAATATGATTATGATCAATGAAAATACGATGGGCATTGCTGATGTTGGCAGTAACGTATTTATTTATAATATTAATTCTGGTGAAATGTTAAATAAAATCAGTACATCACTCAATGCCATCAGAAGTATGAGTATGAGTGATAACAATTTATTGCTCAGTGATTCCAATGGATTAATTTGCGCGTATCAATTGACTGGAAAATTAATCAAGTCTTACCAAACGAGTGACATTATTTCCTCGGGAGATATTTTGAAAACACTTTATTCTCAACTTAATGCATCCTTTGAATCTGTAACTTCACCAGGTTTTCGAGCGTAGAATGAGAATACGGCACCTCGCATTCAGTTGACGGTAGGATTTATGTTGAGGTTACAGTCAGGCATCCGGTACTTGCATTCAAGGAAACAAGTCCACCCATTGGCAAGACGCAATTGCGCGTACCATGACCGTAAGGAAAATTTTTTATACAGGGCACATTGAAACGGGCTGACCATTCATGAAGAACATCTTCCACTGACCCATCATGACAGTCAGCCGCTTTACTTACGCAGTCTTCAAACTCACCTAAAATAATGCCAGCAACTTGGTCGAATACGCCTGCTAAATCCAACTGAGAAAACATGCCATCAACATTATAGGGCGTATTACCCACGTCCTCTAAAAGTAAAATACAATTTTTAAAGTTGGGTTGATAAGGCGTTCCCATCAAATTGGTTAAGAGCGTTAAATTACCACCAATTAGCAAACCCTCAGCGAGACCTGAGTGAACTACTACACTTTCTTTAACATGATAGGAACGACCTAATAAACATGATATTAATGTTTCCTCAACTAAACCACTGCGTTTGCTAGTTAAACTAAAGCCAGTGTAACTTATAAGACCCGTTTTTTTGAAAAGACCCAATTGCAAAGCCGTCGTATCGCTGAATCCGACTAATTTTTTAGGATTAGTATGGATCATTTGATAATCTAACAAAGGTAATAATCGCTGGGATCCATGGCCTCCACGGGATGCAACGATTGCCTTCACTTCCGGATCTTTAAAAAAATCGAGTAAGTCTTTCGCACGATCTTCATCTTTACCAGCTAAAAATCGCTCAGCATCATAGAGATGATGACCAAACTTTATTTTAAAACCATTTTGCTCTAAAAATTGAATACCCGGTTTAATATCTCTCATCATCAATGGACTTGAAGGAGAGACAAGACCGATTGTATCTCCTTTTTGTAATGGCAGGGCATTCATAAGACTTAGCCTTTGTAATTTAAACTCGTATAGTAAATAGCAAAAATCGCTCTATCCACGCATAGATTAACTATATCTTGCAGTGATAAGACTTTCTAAATTTATGGGGACCGTGAGGCATGTTTCTTAGTACATGAATTTTGAAAAGACTCCTCTTTAATCCTAGCGTTACAAGCTTCCATTATATATTGGTCGGCAGTATATAAGAGAGGTACGACGTTGTTAAAATAAGAAGATTGATTAATCCATCCCTCAACATAGATTGATTGGCTAGCTTTTTTATAGGCATTCAATAAATCTTGATGTAGGCGACCAAGCTCAAAGGTATAGCCCGTTTGTTTATGATAAATATTTAAAGAAGTAAGAAATAGATTAAAAGTGGAAATAATACTGGTAAAACTTCTAATACAATGCTTCGCCTTTCGAGGATGTTGAAAATCAAAAATCATGTCTTTTAATTCTTCCAACTTTTTCAATTCACTATTTTGTTGGTTCATGTAATTCTGAGATTTACATTTTGAATGATGCGTGAATAACCGAGGGGATGACATGACGACGGATTCCATAGGGCAGAGCTTAAGAATTTTACTACTGTAAATACTGCAAATCAATTTAGAATTCATTGCTTTACGTTTTCTGAGCGTAGGAAAATAAGAATTAACATAGAGATGAAAAGATAAAAATTGTTTGATTGAGATATAAAATTTAATAGAAAATTTGTGGTTTATGGAGGTTCAAGGTTAATCCTCACTCCCATATCGTTGGAGAAATTATAATGAGTTGACGTTAGCCATTTTATTTGATACGGTCAAATCGTATATTAATAAACTTTAATTGCTATTTTTGAGAGATTCTTAGTCATGATAATTCCTATAAAACAGAGTAAAAACTCATTTTCACAGCAAAGTTTGCGATTGCCCCTATTCCCGCTTACCAGTGTTACTGCTGCTACTTCCCTCTTCTCGACGCGTTACACGACGACACTTACCCTCACAACGTCTGCTTAATAAGCATCTTACGTTGTATCGCTAATAAATTTTTTTAAACATCACTCATTAAACAGCATGCGTGCGCATGCCATGTTTGCTTCGCTATCTCTCGCCTATCGAGGAGTTTCGATATATGCAAAATAAATATAATCAATATGTAGTCCATAAATTTGGTGGCTCAAGCCTTTGCAATGCCGCTCGCTTTATTGCCCTCAAATCATTATTGCGTGGTCAAAATGAAATTATTGTTGTCTCGGCCATCCAAAATACCACACAAATATTACAAACATTACTTGATGCAGCAAGATTAGGTAAACCTTACTTACAAGAATTAGCAATTTTAAAGCAATCTCATCTAACCCTTGTTAATAACTTGCTAAATGATTTTAAGCAAACTGAGATCCTGAACTTGCTTCAGAATGATTTTGCAGCAATTACAAATGTGTTAGAAGCCATTCAAATTGCTGGCACTTATTCAAAAGAAGTTTCTGATTTTATTTTAGGATATGGAGAGCAATGGTCAGCAAAAATTTTAGTCTCTTATCTTTCTAATCAACGCAATGTTATCTATGTCGATGCTTATAGTGTGATATTTGTGTATGAAAAAAATGGGATATTAAGCATTGATTGGGAAAAAAGTCAGACTGCCTTAGAAAAATTTTTAGGGAATAAAACTTTTGATCAATTAATTATTCCGGGATTTATTGCTGCCACTATCGAAGGAAAGCGCACCACTTTAGGCCGAAATGGTAGTGATTTTTCTTCAGCTATCATAGCCAAATTATTTAACGCAAAAAGCTTAACGATTTGGACAAATGTTAACGGAATTTACTCGGCCGATCCGTTAAAAGTAAGATCTTCATTTGTTATCGAGGATCTCTCTTACAAGGAAGCGCTTGAACTTGCTTATTTTGGCGCAAAAGTATTACATCCTCAAACCATTGCACCGGTCCTTAAGTTGCAAATTCCGATCTTCATAAAAAATAGTTATCAACCCCATCTTAAAGGGACTTATATTTCTGCTTTACCAAAGAAGTCTCCTCATCTTATTAAAGGATTGACCAGTATTGAGGATATCGCCATCGTCAATATTGAAGGAGCAGGCATGATTGGCGTCTCGGGTATGGCAGCACGGGTATTTGAAATATTGCGTCAAGCCACTATTTCTGTAACTTTAATTTCACAAGCAAGTTCGGAACATTCAATTTGTTTTGCCATTGATAACAAAGTCGCTGATGAAGTTGAAAAAATATTAAAAGATAATTTCAGGTTTGAAATTGATCAACACGTAATTGAAGGTATTTCAATCGATAAGCACTGCGCTATCATTGCAGCCGTCGGCGATGAAATGATAGGAACCGTGGGAATTTCGGGTAAGTTATGCGCATCTCTTGCCAAAGCAAATATCAATATCAGCGCCATTTCGCAAGGTTCTTCCGAGCGTAATATTTCTGTTGTCATTAGAAACAGTGACGTTGAGCGCGCGCTACAAGCATTGCATGCAAGTTTTTATCTTTCACCTAAAACAATTTCGATAGGATTAATTGGCCCTGGAAAAGTCGGTAGTACTTTATTACAGCAAATAAATTTAGCCATTGATCAACTCTATGCTCAATATCAAGTTAAATTATGTGTTCGCGGCGTGATGAACAGTCATAAAATGATATTGAGTCATGAACCAATCAATTTAGTGAATTGGCAAGAACAATTAGAAAATAGTGAAATGTCAGCAAACCTCGCAAGCTTTGCCAACCACATTCTTAGTGACGATGTATTGCATGCGGTAATGATTGATTGCACGGCCAATCAAAGTATTTCACAGCACTACATCGATTTTATTAAAAAAGATATCCATGTGGTCACGCCTAATAAACATGCGAATGCGGGGGATTATTCCTATTACAAGCAACTAAAAATGTTATCGCAGCAAAAAAATACACACTATCTTTACGAAGCCACCGTATGCGCGGGACTTCCGATTATCAATACCTTGCAAGACATTATTAAAACTGGCGATGAAGTCATTAAAATCGAAGGGATTGTTTCGGGCACGCTAAGCTATATCTTTAATGAATTATCAACGGGAAAAGCATTTGCTGACATTGTCAGGGAAGCAAAAGCATTAGGTTTTACTGAACCTGATCCTCGCGAAGATTTATCCGGTATGGATGTTGCACGTAAATTAGTATGTCTAGCACGAGAAATAGGACATGGCGTTTCTTTAAGTGATGTAAAAGTTACAGATCTTGTTCCGCCCGCATTGAAATCCTGCAGTGTAGAAGAATTCCTCTCACTTCTTCCTTTACATTCACAACAAATCGAAACCATGGTTGATAGAGCGAACGCAATGAATGAAAAATTAAGTTATGTTGGCACCATTACAAAAGATGGCATCTTGAAAGTTGCTATTGAATCCGTTCCACACCATCATCCGTTTGCGAGCCTTAAACAAACCGATAACATGTTAATTTTTCATACCCGACGTTATCAAACACAACCCTTAGTTATCCAAGGACCGGGGGCTGGTGCCGAAGTCACTTCAGCTGGAATTTTTGCAGATTTATTACGTTTAGTGTCCTTTTTATCATAGGAGGCAGCCATGACTTTGATTAACTCATCGATTCAATCGGTAACCGCTTTTGCACCTGCAACGTGTGCAAATGTAGCAGTAGGCTTTGATATTTTAGGTTTTGCCTTCGACCAACTGGGTGACAGTGTAACTTTAACAAGACGACAAGATAATAACATCGTTATTGAGATTATTAATGCCAAAGAATGTTTACCATTCATTCCGGAACAAAATACTGCTTCTGTGGTTATCCAACAATTGTGTCATGATTTGAAATTAGAAATAGGATTTTCTATCCGCATTGATAAAGGTATTCCATTAAGTTCGGGCATGGGAGGATCGGCAGCTTCTTCAGTGGCTGCGCTCGTTGCCTGCAATGCGTTTCTTAATTCACCGTTATCAACATTGCAATTAGTAAAATATGCATTATTTGGAGAAGAAGTAGCTAGTGGGCACAAGCATGCGGATAATGTAATTCCCAGTCTTTTTGGCGGTCTTACTTTAATTCGCTCGATGGATCCGATTGATATTATTGAATTACCCATCCCTGATATCCATTGTGCATTAATCCATCCTCGCTTACAGGTAGAAACGAAAGCAGCAAGAAAAATCCTTCAAAAAAAATTGGATTTAAAAGATTATATAAAACAATCTGCAAATCTCGCTTCATTCATCGCCGCATTATATTTGGAAAGTATTCCTTTGCTTCAACATGCTTTATCAGATGAACTTATTGAACACCAGCGTGCTAAATTTGTTCCTGGATTTTATAAAATTAAAGAAGCGGCATTAAAAGCCGGTGCTTTAGGGCTCTCTTTTTCAGGCTCAGGACCCAGTATTTTTGCTTTCGCACAACATAAATATGAAGCTTCTGCTATTAACCAAGCCATGCAATCCCTTCTTAATACTGAAGGCATAGATTCCGAGTGTTGGATTTCCCGAATTAATAAAAAGCAAGCGCATGTTACCCAAGTAGTCAGGAGGATAGGATGAAGTTTTCGAGTACACGCGACCAAAAAAGAAGTGATACTTTATCGGCTGCAATTTCTAAGGGACTTGCAAGTGATGGCGGTTTATTTGTTCCAGAATATTTACCCCAAGTCGATTTAAAATTATTTAATCCCAACCTCTCCCTCGCTAATTTTGCTCAAACATTATTACATTATTTTTTTGCAGGGGATGAATTAGAGCATAATCTTAAAGAAATAATTAAAAATGTTTTCACCTTTCCATTGCCATTAACAACCATCAATTCTACCACTTTCGTTCTCGAACTTTTTCACGGCCCCACGTCATCGTTCAAAGATATTGGAACACGCTTTTTAGCAGAATGCATATCACATGTATCAAAAAAACATGCAACTACGATTTTGGTTGCGACTTCCGGTGACACTGGATCAGCTGTAGCGAGTGCTTTTTATTTAAAACGAAATGTTAACGTAATTATTTTATATCCAAAAGGTAAAATTTCGCCCATACAAGAACATCAAATAACTTGTTGGGATAACAACATTATTGCTTTAGCCGTAGAAGGTACTTTTGATCGCTGCCAACACTTAGTCAAAATTGCTTTTCAAGATCCCTGGTGGCAAAAGAACATTCATCTTAATAGTGCTAACAGCATCAATATTGGCAGACTTTTACCCCAAATTATTTATTATGCATACTCAAGCATGCAATTTTATCACCAATATAGCACCTTCCCAGGGTATATCATCCCGACAGGAAATCTTGGCAATGCAGTCGCTGGTTATTATGCAAAGAAAATGGGCTTCCCCATTCGCGAGATTGTTCTTGCAACCAATGCCAATTTGACTCTTTCTGATTATCTTGCGTATGGTCATTATAAACCGCGTGAGAGCCTCGCTACTTTAGCTAATGCTATGGACGTGGGTAATCCAAGTAATTTTGAACGTCTGAATTTTTTATTTAAAAATTTTGATACTTTGCGAAATGAAGTGAACGTCATTAGCGCTGATGATAACGACATCACAAACACCATCAAGACAATTTATAATAAACATTCAAAAATAATATGTCCTCATACAGCAACTGCTTTTTATGCAAGAAAACAGCTTTCCTACCTTCCATGGATTATAGTGGCAACAGCTGATCCGGGTAAATTTGATAGCGTGATTAGAAAAATAATTCATGAATCGATTCCTTTATCGCCGCAACTGCAAACCATTTTAGCTAAACCTGCTGGTTTTAGTCAGACGGTAAGCAAACTTGGCGAGATTGAAACCATCATAAAAGCAAAAAAGTGGAGTCTCTCAAATGAATAAGTTTAAGCCAATAGTTGCGCTTGTTGGTGCAACCGGTGATGTGGGTTTGAAGATCTTAGAAATCATGACACAACGAAATTTTTTCAAGCTTAATCGCATCAAATGTTTTTCTTCCTTAACAAAATGGTTTAAAAATAAAAATCGATTCATCACATCCACGATGCTGATGGATGTCAGCTTACAAGGATGAGGATCGTGCAAAAATTTTACTCGATTTGTTTAAAGATCCGGAAATCAAGCCAATTTGCATTCGTTAACGATTGGATTTTTCTTCAAGAAAAGAGAAAATGCCATTTTAATTAATAGCTAGGAATTCACCTGATGCGAAGCGCATTCACCGCCCCTACGACAATATTTTTTCAACCCACCCATCAAAATCCGATAGTAACTCAACTGCTTAAGGCATCAGCCAGTGAGCAAAAGGTGCGGCTTCATCTTTTGAAAAAGATAGCTTATGAATTAACCCACAATCCACATTGTAATTTGAGTAACGATGCATTGCAAAACCAATCGCCTTTGCATGTGGCTGCCTTCTTAGGTCATGCTGAAATCGTCGAACTTTTAATTAATAAAGGGATTGATGTAGATGCAACAGACGCTGAAGGCGCAACGCCTCTGCATTATGCGGCTTTTGGCTATGCTGATAATTGCAAAGATGATACGGTCAAGATACTCATTAAAAACAGTAAAGATCTATTGAAAAAAAATACCGCTGGCGATACAGCACTGCATATAGCAGAAAAAAATAATAATTTAATCATGGCAAAAGCATTAATGTCAGTAGATGATCAAATTGCTTACCAGCTCTTCATCGAAAAAAACGGTCAAGGCCGAACAGCAGTCTATGACTTGGCATTAAGAGGGAGCAATAACGATGCAGCCAAACAAATATCAACCTTACTAATGGATAAAGAAGATTATTTTATTGAAACATTTTACAATCAACACAAACATTTTTTTAAGAAGCTCTTGAAGGATACGAACACTACCGATACGGCGTTATTTCAACAATTTTGTAGAGCAATGGAAAGAAATGATGATGCTCATCAGTTAACTACAACTAATTTAATATTTCTCGACTTAATTAAGTCGATGAATAAAGTAACATTAACGCAACTACTTCATCCCAATATCGGTTTTAAAAATAAAGTCATCGATTTATATTTTAATCAAGCTTTACATTTTCCAGTCCATGCCATTTTTCAACCTTGCACTTTGAAATTATAATTTTTATATTGTCGTGGTGAGCTTTTTAAAGCTACATCAAGCTTGCTACGACCCATTGCGTTAAAAATTTCTTTGCAAGGCAATCGTTAAGCATTCATACTTCAAAAAGTTAACCTATGCACCGTAAGATAAATTTCTGCCATCGCTCTAATAAATAAATTAGAATCGATTTTGAACCCTACTGAGTCATAGACTCAACTAGGGTCATGGAGCAACTCACAATAGTTCTTGTCGACGCCCTTATTGATTGTTGTGTTATAGATTACAGGAAAAATTTCATGGCTATGATGAAAAGTTTTGGAAATCAATGTCTAATAGCTCTTATACTCGGCGCGTTATTCGGAATGATTGCACCGCTTCAGTGGGTTGATGCCTTAACGCCGTTAGGAGATGCATTTATTCAACTCCTTAAAATGATTATCATCCCTATTACTTTTATTCTAATTGTGACTAGTTTTACAAAATTAGAAAATATTTCTCAAATTAAAGAGCTTGGTGGAAAAACACTGTTTTGGTTCTTAACGACTGCCATCATTGCTGCGCTCGTTGGTTTATTAACTGCATTATGGATCAATCCTGGTCAAGGATTTCATGAAGTTCTACCTATCGATTTAAAACAGCCGCCAGCCCTTAGTCAAATTTTTTTAGATATGGTTCCTGGTAATTTATTCGATCAAATTGCGCGTGGGAAAGTTATACCTGTGATTATTTTTGGTATTTTATTTGCCATTGCTTTGACCCTATGCAAAGAAGAAGCATTGATCGTACGTCAATTTTTTGATGGATTAGCAAAAGTATTTTACAAAATTACACGCTGGATTATTCGATTATCTCCCATCGGAATCTTTGTATTTATTTCCGCCGTCAGTGCACATTATGGTATAACAAGCCTCATTCCTTTCGGTAAATTTATTTTAACTGTGTACCTCGCTTGTTTAATTCAGCTAGTCATCTACGGCATTTTATTATTCGGGGTCTGCCGCACTAATCCTCTCAAATTCACCCATTTAGCTTGGCCAATGCTACTTACCGCTTTTACCACTTCTTCAAGTTTAGCAACCCTTCCAGTAACGCTTGATGTGTTAATTAAACGTCTTGGTATCTCTGAGCAAGTTGCCTCTTTCGTGGCACCCCTTGGTGCGAATGCCAAAATGGATGGCTGTGGTGCAATTTATCCAGCAATCATTTGTATTTTTACTGCAACACTTTTTCAAATCCCTTTAGACTGGCATCAATATTTAATTATTGTTATTACTGCAACCGTTGCATCTATTGGAACTGCAGGCGTGCCAGGTTCAGCTATGGTAATGACGATGGTTGTACTTTCAAACCTCGGCTTACCTTTTGCTGGATTAGCCATGGTCATGGGTATTGATAAAATAATTGACATGATGCGCACCACTGTCAATGTTGCAGGAACAGCCGTGTGTGCCACACTTGTTGCTGCCCATACTTTACCAAGCACAGATGAAACACAACCGGCTCTCATTGCACCCAAATCAACGGGGTAGTTTCCCATTTGTTTTACGCCCACTTCATAATGGACTAACAAAAATGTTGCAAAACTTACCTCGTTTACGTAGGTGTACTATTGATCAATACGTTGCATTTTTAAATCCTGATTAAACATAGCGATTTTTATAACCGTACTATTGATCGTGACATGATAATTTGTTTATAAAGAAAGTTGAATCGGCTATCTAACTAGCTATTTACTGTTCCTTTTATTACAACTAAGTTAACAACACGCTATCGAGCAAGTCAATTAAGTTAAATTTTACGATGGTTTTAAAGTGCCAGCCTTATATCGTGTCATCACTAACTTTTTTACGCTTAGTGGATGTTGACAACATGAGTTAATTAAAATCGTCATGCGTCCATCGTTACAAATGACTGAACTCCTGGCATAATCTCAACTCGTTGCTTTCGAAAATAAGGGATGATTGAATGAAAAAAATTGGTGTTATTGTTGGAAGTTTGAGAAAAGAATCTTGGAATCGTAAACTTGCATTAGCTCTTATGCAACTCGCTCCCTCTTCATTGAACATGGAAATCGTCGAAATTGGCCAACTTCCTCTTTATAACCAAGATCCCGATGATACAGGTCAACCGCTGCAAGAATGGACTGCATTTCGAAATCAGATGAACAAATTTGATGGCTTTTTATTTGTAACACCTGAATATAATCGCTCCGTCCCTGCACCCTTAAAAAATGCGATTGATGTAGGATCAAGACCCTATGGGAAAAGTATTTGGAGCAGGAAACCCTGTGCTGTTATTAGTACATCCCCCGGTGCCATTGGCGGCTTCGGAGCTAATCAACACCTACGACAATCTTTTGTGTTTTTAGATATGCCTTGTATGCAACAACCTGAAGCTTACCTTGGTAATATTAATAATTTGTTTGATGAAAAATCAGAAATTAATAAAATTGAAACGAAAGAATTTTTGCATAAATATATGGAAGCTTATGCAAATTGGATTGATAAAATAGTACCAGCAAAAAAAGAGCAAGTGGCAGTTTAGAAACAGTTGTCTTTAGGTATGATAGTAGCCCACTCATTAGCCGGGCTACTTATTTGATTACGTTTAAATTTCATTCATCCCAGAAATTTGTGCGTAACAATTTTTTCTCCTAATTCTTAAACACATTTTACTCGCCTTAACTTTACCCACATCGCTAAAAAAAGAGCATCTTTATTCGCTTCAAACTAGACAAAACGTTCATCAACTCCTATTTTGATATAAAAAAAATTACTATTGAAATTGATGCGGTGCTTCGCACAGCTATACAGTGATTTTTTTTATACTAGAATAAGTCTTATGATGATGTTTTGACTTTTTTGAGGAACTCCAAATTGCTCGCTTCATTTTTGAAAAATGTTAATATAGTTGTCTTTGCAAAAATCTCAGCGCCTTGAAAATTTATTATCTTAAAGGAAATACAAATGAAATGGATTTATAACTTAGCAACATTAAGTCTTTTAATCTTTTACACTTCTTTACCCGCCTTCGCAAACAATGCTGTTGCTAAAACAGTACCGGTACCTGTTGCAGTTAAAGTCACAGTGGGCCCTGCAGATTGGGTACAAACTATTTCAATATGCAATACATCTTCTAAAGATATACCATTGACTAATGTTGAATTTAGGTTTAACTACGCGGGAACAATGTCTAGCAACATTTGGGGACAACCTTGGGTGGCTTGGAAATTAGCTAGCCAAGCAAATTCTGAAGTGGTTCTAACAGGTGGAACTTCTTTTACTCCTCCTTTAGCTTCTGATCCAAATTGTACGCGGCCCTTAACCATTCAATTTAGCTCAACGCCTTCTACGCCCGTTCCAACTGGCCCCTTTATTTTTAAAGCTGAAGGTGGGCAACCCTCGGCACTTGGAACGTTAAATATTAATCTTGCAGCTGCCCCCGCTACCGGTTTACCGGATCCCACGCTCACCCTCACTGGCGAAGGAACAACAACAACAAAAAAATTGACTTGGGGTGCAAGCTGGAAACTTAGCAAAATGACAGCTGGCTCCTACACCATTGCCGGATCACTCGTCAATACCGATGCTAATAATGGCGATTACTATGCTGCGGATAATGTGTTAGCAACGGTTACGGATCAACAAACTACCAATGTGACGGTTACTTATAAACCTGTTCCCGCCGGTCGCATTAAAATCACCCTTATTAAACCACCCACTACTAAAGTTCAACTTAACTTTACGGGTAAAAATTATTCTTTTACTAAAACAGTAGGAGATAATGGCGCATTACAACTTCCTAACGATACTTACAATGTCACTTCCGTGACTCCAGGACAAAGTGCAAGCATCGTACCGAATCCTATTACGCTTCCCACTGATACTAAGTTAACTGTGACTTACTCCCAGACGCATAATTCAGCTGGGCCTTATACCACAGTGAATGGACAAATCGTCGATAAAAATCAAACACCTGTTACTTTTCAAGGGGTGAATTGGTTTGGCTTTAATACCGGCAATCACATGTTACATGGTTTATGGCAAGGTGATTTTGAAACCATGTTGCAACAAATTAAATCTGTCGGGTTTAATGCAGTACGCATCCCCTTCCAATTTGATTTTATTTTAAATCCTGCGATTAAACCAAGCGGCATTACGTCAACCTGCAATGGCAAACCTTGCAACACCAATATCCCCCAAGATAGTGCATTAAACGCTTTTCAATATATTGTGAAACGATTCACTGATGCTGGGCTTTACGTGATGATAGATGATCATTACGAAGACGATACTTATATCAATAATTACAGTCAGTGGATAGCAGGATGGCAAAAAGTCGCGCAAATGTTTATTAACAATCCTTCTGTTGGATATGACTTATGGAACGAACCTGATTCTCATAGTATGACTTGGGAAGGTGGAACCAATTCATGGTCTAAAGGTATTAGAGAAGCTTCAACAGCAATTTATAATATCGATCCAACCAAACTTATCTTTATTGAAGGTGTCGCGCAAGGCGCATTAAGGTCAAACTGGGGCGATGGATTTGCAACCGATAATGCAACAATCGCACAAGGCATTAGCAATCCTAAAAATCTATTCACGCAAATGTTAACTCAACCTTATCTGAATCAGATCGTCATTTCACCGCATGCTTATGGTCCAGACGGTACTAATAATCAGGGTCCTGATCATTCTGACCCTACGATTGCTTTTGCTGATTGGTCACGCCTTAATGGGTATTTACTGAATAATTTCTTAAACGTGAACAATACTCCTCAAAGCGGCTTTTGCGCAGCGGGAAAATGTCATCTCTTTCCGATCGCTTTGGGTGAGTTTGGGGGGAAATTTGATCCAGCTGATCCTTACTATCAAAAAGATACTGCCACTCTCATTAACCTAGCTAATTATATTGTTCGTCTAGGCAGTGGCAAACCTGCTCTACCCAGTTGGTTTTACTGGGATTGGAACCCTAATAGTGGTAATACCGGGGGAATTTTAAAAGATGATTGGGCTACCATCGATTGTAATAAGGTTAATTACTTGAAAAAGTATCTTTTCTTGAAACCTGCTGCAAATATTTGCCCGTAGTAGAGGAGCACTGTTGGTGGGTGTCAAGCCCACCTAACAGCTTTAAAAAATTAATACTTTAACAGCAAAAAAAGTTAAGATAAGCTACTGTATAATATAAGAATATTTCATCATATTACGCTTCATCAAACCCTAATATTCCCCAATAAATATT
The DNA here is from genome assembly GCA_013816845.1 of Gammaproteobacteria bacterium. Classification (NCBI taxonomy): domain Bacteria; kingdom Pseudomonadati; phylum Pseudomonadota; class Gammaproteobacteria; species Gammaproteobacteria bacterium. The sequence goes on along the minus strand of JACDDU010000004.1, from coordinate 177,123 downwards.
CCTTAAGTTTACAGGTCTATAATTAAATTAACTTTCTTGCGGTTGATTTAATCATGCGGGTTTTAATTACCATTTTAAGGCGATTGCTTGAGCCAGAGACAAATAAGAGCTCAGCGAATGAAACGCAAGAAATCACTTATAAAGATAGTGGCCCTAGCGATTTAGATAAATGGTCAGCTATTATTGAAGATGAGGAAAATTGCTGGGCAGATTTAAAGGATAGCCCCGATATAACTCCACGCAAAAAAATTATATATAGTTATCCTCCTTTCGTTCGTTCTACTACGACCCTACTAGAATTTAAAGTTTGGCAAACTTTAATAGAACATTATGATATTTATATTTGGCAGGGCCCTTCAATCAATATAAAAAGCTGCATCCCGATGAAGGATATTTCCGAATTATTTAAAGAAAAACGTGATAACTTTTTTACAAACGAATTAGAGATAAAAAAGGCATTAGGTCAACAGGGTATTGGTAATATTGATGATGAGTATATTATTTTAGATTATGGTAACTACCAAAAATTATTGAGACAGTTATCGGAGTTAAGAAAAGACAAAAAACCTAAGACTGACTTTGAAAGCTACCTCCGAATGACTGAAGACAATTTTGATGAAACCGAAATCGATATTTCATCGTCTAAGGTGTCCAGGTTACAAGCAGATTATCAAACCAGGATTAATTTGGGATTACATGCTTTAAATGAATTACCACTCGATGATTATACTGATAAAGATTTATCTTTTGATCAACAAAAAAAAATAACGATCAGAGATCTTTTTCACCATAAGAATGACTCTTATTTATTTTCATTAAGATGCCAAAGAAATGGGGTGCTACCTCAAGACAAACGTAAGCAAGAGATGCGTCAATTACAATTAACAACCACTGCCTATTTGCAAACTGCTAAAGAACAACGCTCACACCATAATTTAGAAGGCCCTGATCAGGCGATAGTGAATGCAAACAATGCTCAGGGCTATTACACCCATGATGCAAGCACACTTACTCATCAAGGATACGTGTGGGGTACACACAAGATTAAAATCAAGCATCCGTTTCAAACATCAACTTTTTTATATGAAAAAAATGTCGAACATCTGATCATTGAGGAATCACCCAATCTCATCGACATTCAAATGCCAGACCCTAAACAATTAAAGCAACTTGAAATTAAAAACTCCCCCGGTAAATTATTAACAAATCCAGGTATTATTACTAAAACTTTAGAAAAACTTACTATTGATAAACTTACTGTGGAGACTGATCCTTCCGATTACACAACCCTTAATCTTAATACCTTGGCGGGCTTAACCTACTTAAATCTTCGCGAACCCTTCAGCTTAAACTTTACCGGGTTATTACAAGCTGAAAATTTAACCGAATTGCATTTGGAAATGTTTCACGAAGAAATGAAAATTGATTGGAGCAACCTGATTCAGCTCAAACAGTTATCAATAAAATACGCTCCTGGGGTTAATTTGCCCACAACGTTTAATTTGCCCAACTTAGAAATACTAACCATAGAACATTACTTTACAAGTTCCGAGCTTCCTCTGTTTAAACAGCTTCATCAATTAAAAAAACTAAATTTAATTAATGCAAATCCATCCTATTTTTTAGACTTTCCAGATATTGCGGCATTGCCCTTATTAGAAGAATTAAATATCCAAGATGTTGATATAGATAAATCAATCAACTTTGGAGTTTGGAAGAATTTACGCCATTTATCGATTGCATTAACCTATCCATCACATAACATTGATTTATCTCATTGTCGATTAGAAACGTTTTCTCTTCCAACAGAATCTCCTGTCATTTTAGGTTACCAACCTGCTTTGTTATCATTAGAAATTACGATTGATAACTTATCTGACATTAATTTTGATAATTTGCCAGCTTTGGAAGAACTGGTCATTAATTTGAATAAATTTTCTTCAAAAAAGTTGGCCCTTAACTCTCAATCATTAAATAATTTAAAAAGCTTGACCTTAAACCATTCCTTAGATAACACAGCTTCACGCCAAACATTGAGTCAATCCTTATTAGATTCATTATCACAGCTGTCGGAACTTGAAGAAATCATTATTACTAATTCAGTGGTACCACGTGATTGTAAAATGCTAGATTTTTCCCGCTTTAAAAAATTAAAAATTTTAATCATAGAGGGACTCGACTTTGACGGTGAAATTTCTTTAACAAAAACACCTATTGAATTTTTCCATTTAACAAATTCTAATGTATCTAAAATACATTTGCAAAATTGTGGAAAACTACGACGAATGGATCTGACTAATAATAAAAAGTTAAGTCCAGCCTTTGAAGAAGCAACCAGTTTAGAAATCTTAAACTATATTCTACTTGGGAAAATGAGTTCTGCGCTTAGTATGAACTTAAGAAAAAATACCAATTTAAAAAATGTTAACATCAAAATCCTATGCCCTAACCTGCTTACTTTGGAAGGGTCATCCTCACTAGAAAATTTGACGATTCATAGTAACAACAATGTCAATCTTGACCTATCAGGCTGTAAAAACCTTTTCCACTTAATTGTCAATACGGAGCAACCGCTTAGCCCAGTCGATTTATCAGACTGTAAAAACTTACAGTTTATTGAGGTCAGTCCAGAGTGTGACGTCTTTAAAAATACACCGCCTTCCTGTCAAATTACGCTGACTCGCCCCTTGCGGTATTCTCCGGATCAAAGTCAAATTGATGAATCACATGATTCTATTCCTGATACCAGAATAGTCAATCTTTCTCCTCCTATTCCAAAAAAAGAGGACGCTGTTGGTGTATTTAGATATGGCGACTTCCTGAAAGCACAGAATATAGATTGCGACCTAACCTCCAATCCATCCCACCGAGCCTCAGGAAATGTTAAAGCAACACTTTACGCTGATAAATTAATTAATAAAAATAAGCAGTGCATTGGTATTTATGACGAAATTCATTTCGATCCTAACACTAAAAAAATTACTTTTCGATCTAAGGTTAAGTCAAATCAATTGACGGCCACCCATGGTGATCTATCAAGTTTTGATAAAAATCAGTTTGATTCTCTTAAACGAAACCTGGCTTCCAATCAAGTAGCGGGCTACATTGAAGCAACAGAGTTAGTCATTGATGAGTATTATCCGCTTGTTACCCATCAAGCTATCGGGAAAAATGATTTAACAATTTATTGTAATCCTCCCCAGGCAGTCAAAATATTTTGGCATGAAGCAAAACAAACTTTTTACATTCAACCTCAATCCGAAAATTTTTCTTTGCTCTATCAATATACTAAAAATCAATATTACGATAACAAACATTATTTGCCATTAGAAATAGAAAGTAACAGCTTGGACAAGGAATTAACAAGCATTCTAAGAGATTCATTACAGAATTTTCAACCCTTAAAATTTTTATATAATACGAATTTGACCTCGAAAGTAAAACTTGATGAACTAGTCTTATTTTGTAAAAACGAGCAAAACAATTCAGATAATAACAATAGTGGTCTTCAATTAAGTGGTGACAAAAGTGACGTTGATCTGTTCCTACAAACTTTAATTGCAATTCATCAGGGAAAGGCTGAATGTCGACATCGCGCAGAAGCATTGATGATCTTAGCGCGGGCTTTTCTAACTATACCGGTGAGAACACGAACCAACGAAATACATATGTTTGGGGAAATACCTTATAAAAAAGATAGTCAGCTAATTTTTTCACGTTGTGATTTAGGTGGAGTGCCGGTGGTCGATTTAACCCCAGCAAATGTACGTCAAAATATATTTGAAAACCCGAAAGTAGAACTGCCTCTTCACGCTCCTCTGCCTGAATCCGTAGTTGATGAAAAATCTAAACACTCTGATAAAAATATTATTACAAATAATAATAATAATAATCCAATTGAAGAAGTTAAGCCGCAACTTCAAGTCCCACTTCCACCAGAGCAGCAAGCAGAGAAAGATTATTATCAAGCCTTTGAAAATGTTTTAAAAGTAATTCAAGTGGATAACATGGACGAATTATTTAGTGATCAGTTTGATTTAATTCCACTTATTGAATTAACAACCGATCAAAATCCATTCGTTATTAGCGCACGATTAATGGAATACATTGATGACAATAGGCCATTAAAAGAATGTATTTATCTTCATAGTCCTCAAGATATTGCGCTTTTTTTTCAACCCAAAAAGCTTGTTGCAGGCGAAAGAAAAAAAATCAATGGTCCCTTATATAATATTGCTTTGAATGGCGGGACTATTATAATTAATTGGAGTAATTTTAACTCAACGCAAATTGCAAGCTTTAAAAGCATGATGGATGACCCTCCCACACTTTTAGGATTGAGCCTTAATAAACCAAAAGTAAAAGTTATTGGCTTAACTGCGCCAAATAATAAAGGTTGTTCTGCTTTTTTAACGCGTTGTCAAAAAGCTGCTCTCACACCTCAATCACTAAAGCCACGAAATTTATCAAAAAAAATATTATCCTTACCACATGAAAAGCCGGTATTAGAAACGTTAGAAAAGCCTAAATTAGCAACGTTAGAAATTGATTTATTCCATCGAATCAATTGGCGAACAACATTACTAGGTGAAATTTTATTTGAAGGCGACACGATCGAGCTGATAGATTTACCTTTCATTGAAGCCCTAAAAGTTAATAAGCCGCTTAATATTACTATAGTTAATCCGCCTCGTGATCCTCGTTTTATGACTTTATTAGAGCGGTTAAAAGCTGAAAAAAGAATATTCTATAATGGTCAGTACATTACATTTTCAGATAAAATTAATATTCAAACTGCGCATAAAAATCATCCCACACATTTAGTAAACGTTACATTAACGAAAGAAATTGATCAAAATGATAGTAGGGAACGCATTTATCTGGGTCTCCATAATCTCAATGAATGTTTAGAAACACTCACTATTAATGAAAATCATCAAGCTAAAACCGTACTGCAAGGTTATTTGCATAAAATTGATGTTACCAAACAAGTTTTTTATCTTACCGGTCACATTCCCTTAAACGAATGGCAATATTTGCTATCCAAGATGGCCTTATTACCTGAAAAACAATTCACGTTTATTTTGGCGCCTGGCGCGAGTGTTGAAGGTTTGCTTAACCACACTATTACACCCCAAGTCGACGATTCCACAAACCATAACAATATCATTATTAGTAATGACACTGATTACTGCACAACACAATTAGCTAATCAATTAACCGCTCAGGATAGTAATAATAATAATAGCAAACCTAAAAAAGTATTAATTATTGATGTTACGCTTGAAACTACTCTTAATGATTTAGTTGCTCAAATTAATTATCACCGCCAAGAAAATACCAGTCACATCGACTTTACTTATGAACAAAAGGACATGTTAAAAGCAATGCTTAAAGGTCGTGATGTAATTTTGAATGGTATTCTCTCTAAGAACCTATATGAGCAATTACTACCGTTCATTTCTCCTAACGCCGCAATGTATAGCAACGGTAAGAAAATAACTTCTAAAGGGCGCCTCTTTCTAGTTCAACCCGAATCGGTATTAAAAACGTTACCTATTCCGACTTATAAAAAGACAAATTATTCGCTAAGTGATTATAAGAAAAATTTTTCAACTTTAGATCATGAATGGATTGACCGTATTGCTCAATTTTATGATGCTGCTACCAAACTTCCTCACCGTGGCTTTGGTCGACCCGCACATCCAAAACTTGAATTTGCTCATTTAAAATTGATGGTTGCCCGGCTCAAAAACAATGCAATTCACGAACACAACCCTATCAAGGGTTTATTTAACTATGATTATCCGCAAAATAGCGAGGACTACGCTTACCTCAATGTTTATGCAAAATTCATTTTCAAGCGCGATGATACTTCCGCAATACGTCTACGCAAGTTAAAAGAACTAATGGAAGAACATCATATTTCTTCAGTAAAAAATTTAAAACCTTATGTTTGGCAAATCTTAAATTGTTTTCGTGGCGAAGCTTTACATCAGTTTTTTGGAGACGCACTTGTTTTAGACGACGCAAACTTATCCTTTCCTAATTTGAATGATGAGACTTTAGAAAGACTTTGGACTAAAGTTCAAGATGCCTTGCAGCAACCTCTGATCCATACCCAAAAAGAAGACCATGTCACTAAACGTGAACGCATATTGAATAAGTTACTCAACGATTCAAAATCGCCTATTATTATGATTAAAGGTGAAGCTGGGGTAGGCAAAACACATAGTGTTCGCCATTTACAAAAAACCCTTAATTTTAACTATTATGAAAATGAAGAAGAAATCATTGCTTGGTTAACGGATACTAAAGGCGGTAAGAAAGTATTATTACTTGATGAAGCGAATTTGGCACGTCCTGGGGTGTGGGACTTTCTAAAAGGACTGAGTCGGGATCAAAAAAATATATATTATAAAGGGAGAAATTATCCCTTAACTGAAGATCACAAGCTCATCGTAACAGGTAATCCTGAGCATTTCCCTGGTCGTTACTATCATCATTTTATTCAAAATTATAGTGAAACAATATACTTTAAGATGCCAGACGATAGCTATCTTGAAAACATCATCTTAAAAAATTTATTAAGCAAACACACATTTGATAATCAAGTATTCATTATCAAAACGATGCATATGGCTTATCAATTAATCGAAACTTATGTTCCAACTTACAAATTTTCAATCCGTGATCTCGAAAATTTAGCTAAACGTTTTCTAGCTTTAAGCCATGCCTACCCGCAAACTGAACAAAATACTTTATTATTCCAAGCCTGCCGTGGCGAATTTGAAGGCATGATTTATAACCAAGTTGCACGTCTCAATTTTGTAAATCAACTTGCTGCGCATTTGAATTTAGCCCAACCTGCAAGGCCTTCACCCTTAATCAAATTAACTGATAAAGTTACCATTGCTGAAGAACATGTCTATCTTTATGATGCCATTCAACAAGATTTATTATTACGTAATGAGGCAATTGCCGAAAATAAAGACGCCGCTGCACATTCTTATGGTTATTATAAACAGGGTATTTTATTAGAAGGTGATTCAGGATTAGGGAAATCCACATTACTCAAAGCAATCTTAGAAGCCAATGGTTTTAGTGCTCATGCCGTAGATACACAAAAAAGATACTATGAAATTACAGCTGGTAATAAACAGAACGTTCGTGAAATTTTGACAAAAGCCTATCAAGAAGGCTCTGTCGTTATTTTAGATGAACTTAATCTCGATGAAACGCTTGAGAAAATTTTAATTGAAATTCTCACACCGAGACACAATTTAGCCAAACAATCTGAAACTTTTAAAGAAGGTTTCATGATATTTTCATCGCAAAATCCTGGTGATTTTGCTGGCCGATGCTCAGTCTCTCCCGCATTGCGTAATCGAATGCACTTTTTGTACATGATAGCGCATAGTGATAAAGCACTCACTGCAATTGCTAATTTATATGGCATCCCATGGCCTGAAATGTTTGTTAAAGCTTATCGTCGTATTAAAAAGACAATGGATGTTACTAACATCCGCACTTTTTTTACTGTGTTAAAAAAATATGTTTCAACGCCGATATCCGTATTGCAGCCCAATGCTATGACTAGAAGTAATGTTGATTCTTCATCTCAAGGCGTAGGCGCCCTATCAATCGATGAGACCAAGTTACCAACAGTCAAAGTGGCCATAAACTTCGAACTTAGACCGTCAATTGATACGCTTCTCGATCGATTAAATATGGAAATAAATCCTACAACAAAAGGCAATTCCTTTTTTAGTGGAAAATTGTCGTCTACAAGCCTTGTTACCTATGCGACAGAGATCGTCCAAAAATCTTCTCAGTTAACTTCATACAAAGAATTTTATAAATATATCCATGCTCAAAACCTTGCAATGAAAAAAGCATACAAAGGTGTATTTGCATTTGAAAATACAACTATTGGAAAGCTCACTTGTCAGTTGGAGCGTGAACTTGATCATCCCGCCTTGCGCCCTTTACGAGCTTATGCTCACGAACTGGGTACTTTTGGTGGAGATTTAATTGCCCTTGATAAGTCTACTAGAATTCACCAGCTTCTAAATAGCTTGCTTGATGTCAATGATCATGAAGTTATATTAAAAAAATTAGGTGACGCTTCTACTTTAAAAAACTATGCAGAACACCGTCATCTTATTCATTTCGGCAAACCGCGTACCGTAAAGCTTTTGAGCGATGCAGTAGCCCAATTTAAACCTTCAACAAAAAAGTAATATTATCATATTACTTTCTAGAAAATTAGGATTGTAAAAATTCTAATAAAGTATTACTTAATTCATTAGGTACTTCCTCTACGATTGCATGCGCACAATTAAATGCAATGATTGTTGATTGTGGTATTTGACGAGCCATGCTTTTCACTTGGCTGGGTAAAACCATCAAGTCTTGCTTACCATAGCCTATTAGGGTGGGTGCTTGAATTTTAGTTAAATGTTCATGGGTATCTAGCGTTGCTAACAAATCAAGTTGGCGCTTTTGATTTACAAGTGATTGTGGGTTCTCCCTTGCTAATACCAATTTTTTAATAGAAGCAATTTTACTTTCTTTTTGCAAAAATTTTTTGCCGTAAAACCAAGGAAATGAAGCTGCAAAAGCAATGTCAAAATCTATATTCTTTTCACGCATCATCATAAGAGATTTCAAACTGAACAAGGTTACATTCCGAATTTGTGCGGGAGCAGATAAGATCCCAACTTTACTAATACGATCTGGATATAAAGCAGCAATATATTGAGCAATCATACCGCCCATCGATTGTCCAATAATATGCGGTTGCTTAAGGTTAAGAAGACTTGCCAATTCCATCACATCGTTCGCCAGCAATTCGCCCGATAAAACTCTACCATCATCCGCTGTACATCCGACGCCTCGATTATCAAATAAAAGGACTTGGAAAAATTGACTTAATATACCGAGTAATGGAATCCAGAAAAGATGGTCACAAGTATAGCCAGCAATAAGAATGAGTGGATGACCTTCTCCGTGCAACTCATAGTAAAAGTTGGCTCCATTAGCTTTCATCATAGGCATATTCGGCACCTCAAAGGAATTTTCTATTAATTAATTGAGACATTTTTCTAAATAAATGTATTAATTGATATTTTTATGCTTTAACCCTAGATAAAGATTTTCTTGAAATTTTTTGATATACTATTCTTTCCAATTTTTACCCACTTCATTCAATCATGTCTAAATATTTAAAATTTAGTTTAATCGTGCTACTCGGCTTATTAATAGCATTTCGATTAGCTCTTCCTTACGCACTCATCCAGTATGCTGAACATCGCATTAATAAAATTCCTGAGTATCGCGTAAAAATTCGTGACCTTGATGTTCATTTATATCGTGGTAGTTACACTATTAAAGATATTGCCCTTTATAAAGTAAATAAAAATATTCCCGTGCCATTTTTCTCTGCCAAGGCGATCGACCTATCGCTACAATGGAAAGCTTTACTCCATGGTATGTTTGTTGGAAAAATTAAAGCTTATCAACCCCGCATTAATTTTGTAATGGATCCTAATGAAAAAAATGAGCAACTCAGCATTGATAATGAATGGCAAAAAGCTGTTAAAGCTCTATTTCCGTTAAACTTTAACCATGTTGACGTACAGGACGGCACGCTCGCCCTACGAAGTTTTACAGGAAATCCGCCTTTTAATTTATATTTAAAAAATATTAATTTTGATATCGAAAATATGCAAAATGCTTTAAGAAGTAAACAAACTTTAGCATCGAAGTTTTCTGGTACAGGTAAAACAATTGATGGCGCCCGGGTTATGATCAAAGGCCGCTTTGATCCTTTTAGCTCACAACCAACCTTCTTATTGAATGGGTCGATAGAAGCGATGCAAATCAACAAAGCAAATGCATTCTTGAAACATTTTTCAGCCATTGACGTTAAGGATGGAAACTTTAGTTTATTTGTTGAAGCAGCAGCGACCAAAGGTTTAGTTAAAGGCTACGCAAAACCTATTGTCAAAAATTTACAAATTATCGACCCTGAAAAAGATATGGGACCAGTGGAAACCTTATATAAAGGTGCATTGGAACTAGTTGCTAAAATTGTTACTAACCCAAAGAAGCAAACGATCGCTACTAAAATCATGATTGAAGGACAGATTGATGATCCTGATACGAGTGTCCTTTCTATTATTGGCTATACGCTAAGACATGCCTTCATTCAAGCACTTTTACCGCAAATTGATCATACGATCGCAATGCGTGATATTAGAATTGGTAAGTCATCAACTTAAGGTTTTAATTTTAACTTAGTTAAAATTTTGTCGAGTGCATTCCCAAACAATGCAATCTCTCTTTTCGTAATTTTTGCAGGACCTTCTGTCTTAATCCCGCTGCTCCTAAGTGCCTCACTTTGATTGCGAAATGCTAACCGTTGTTTAATGTTTTGTGGGGAATATTGTTCGCCGCGCGGATTGAGAACATGACCGCCTTTCTCAACAATGAGCGAAGCAAGAGGTATATCCCCGGTTATAATTAAATCACCCGGTTGCGAATCTAAAACAATTTTATCATCGGCCTTATCAAAGCCTGCGGGGACTTGGATTTGTTTAATATAAGGTGAATGAGGTAAAGAAATGGGGTGATTAGAAATTAACAAAACATGAACCTTCATCCGATTGGCAGCGCGAAAAATGATTTGTTTAATTACATTAGGACAGGCATCAGCATCAACCCAAATTTTCATTCGATTTCCCATTATTTCAATTTTATAGATTTTAGCACTTTAAATAATTGATACCAGTCACAAGTTAAAAAAATAATGGGACCGCTTCCTAACTTTTGATACACTCCCTGTCTTTATTCGTGTAATTTGAATGCACGCTCAATAAGTCGATCACTATTCATGGATATGTAACCACGAAGGATTAACCATGCAACCCATACTTGAAAATAATAATATTAACATCCTTGGAACTTATTACGAGGGTGAATACCATCCAGCTTTAATATTACAAGGGCCTCCCCTACACTTGCCATCTCATGAAATCTCTCTGTCTTTAGATTGCACGACCGACAGTCTAAAAAAGTCTGAAAGTATCATTATCGGCCTAAGCAGTAACTACTTAAAATATTTTTTTAAAAAAATGGCTGAAGTTAAGGATTTTAATGAACGCAAAGCATTCATTAAAATCCATACACCTCTCTTATTTAATGCGTTGCAATTAGAGTATGTAGAAGCAATCGACAAAATACGTGCTCTTAATAGCGATAGTAAAATAATATTTGTTACACAACCCTATCCCGCATTCTCATCCTTGGGTAATCAATATGATGAATTAATCATTGAATTAGGTAGTGTTTTAAATCTTGGACGAAATCCACATGATCCTACCGATGTTCTTTATGAAATAATGAAAAATACTTATGCTAAAATTTTAAATGCAATGACTACTGACGCAATTGTTATTGCCGATATTGCTTCATCTTATAATCCTTTTAATCAAAGAAACTATAAGGATCGATTTACTCCTAGTAAACAGGGTGAAAACCAAATTTCTCAAATGATTAACTATGTAATCTCTTCTGGCAACAATACCAATATGGTTTATCAATTCCTGCCTAATTTTTTTCATGCTGCAGGGAAAGGGCGGGGTTATTTAGATAAATACATCGATAAAATTTCACTGCATCATTGGGAGCTTAAGCATCCCCATGATTTCACTAACTTAGCTTGCCATGATTTATTATATTCAGTATTAAAAGAAGCAGACCACTATGTATCGACATCAACCCCCATGCACCAAGCCTGTATAGATTTATATGAGAATGGTACGCATTTATTGAACTCCTTGACTAAGCCTGAGGATTTGCTTTTATTAAAAGAGTCACTCAACCTCGGTTTGGATGTTATTAAAAATCCGCATGATACTAAAGCGGTGAACACATTACGGTGGCATGCATGGAATAAATCCATAGGTAAGGCAAGCCTTTGGCAGGCTTTCGTTGGTGGGTTGTTAACGGTCGCAAGTATTGCAGTCAGTATTATTTCAGTGACTGCTGCTCCTTTAACATCAGGAGGAAGCTTACTTGGACTCTCTATCGCAGGTGCGTTAGCAGTAAGTGGCATTGGATTATTTTATAATGGGCGCGAAAAAGCCGTGGCAAAAAACTTAATTGATATAACTGAAATTGCGGACCCCTCATTTACTGCCACAAAGACTCGCTATGCAATTTGATTTTTTTACTCAAATTCAAAGGTTTTATTATTACTAAAAGATAAATCAATACGGCCCATTAAATCGCCTTGGGCCATTATTTGACGATCCTTGCAAAACGCTTGCTAGCTTTAGGATCGTCAAATAAAAACTTTATTTACAACCCAATAAGAGTTAATTTTAAAAGAGGTGATTTAAGCTAAGGATGGCTTTATGTTTAAATTTATTGATCAATGGATCGAAAAAAAACTTAAAAAAAAGCTGCATAAGCAACGACCCGAATTCATTCAACAAACTCTTGATGGTTTTATTAAAAAGCATAACCCTGATCCCACGATTATTAAAAATCTATCCGAAAAACTGGAAATAGAAGCGGATCGGATTTATCCAATTGTCGATCGCAGTATTATCAAAGAACGATTAAAGCGTTCGAAATATACTTTTTGGATAACAGCGGTAGTAAGTACCATTATTGTGGGGATCATTATTGCTTTTACTGGCGGGGCTTTACTTCCCTTAGTCGTACCCCTTCTAACCTCATTCATTGCCTGGGCCATTGCACTTGGCACGATTCCGCTCAGTTACAATCAACGTATTCTTGGTGCAATGGATTCAACCGTTGATTCATTCGAAAAATCCTTATTATGCACCCTGGAATGCCAGGAATTAAAAGACAACAAAGCTGAATTGGAATCTGTTCATGATATGCTTCTTCTCCTCACGATACAGATGAAAGCATTGACAGAAAAAGTGAACGCATTAACACCATCTTCTACCATGGTAGCCTTTGATAAAGAAGAAGAAAAAAATAATGAAAACCCAATGGGTAGAGCTTTTTATCAATCTGAGCAAATTCTTTCAACCTTGACAAAAGAAGTTCTCGAGAAGCCAAAGCTGAAACATCACCATCATGCCTTTAGAAAGCTGCACTTCTGGAAAAAGAAAGATTCCTTCCCTGAGAGAGAAGGATTAAGTGAAGAAATACGATATAATCCCAGGTAACCTATTGAATATTGCTCTAAAAAAATGATATTTATAGCTTTTTTAAGTATTTATTAAGGCTTACCTTTTATAATAAGACTAGAAGCAAATAAAACGAAGGGAGAGTAACTGTGGTATTCGATCAATATCAATTTAATCAACTCATGCTTGCGCCCCAATCCCCTACCGATTTTATGTGGGCTATGACAATAGACGGTCCCATTAAAAGAAAAATCACAGCATTACAAGATCAGCTTTTAGAAAATGATCTTATCGCATGCGAAGTATATATAGAAAAAATTTTGCAACTGTATCTTAATCTCGAAAAGAAAATTGAACGGCTAGATGAAATTGAAGAAAAAAGATTGGTGGAATTTTGTATTAAGCGAAAGGAACAATTGCAAGAACAACAACTCAAATATCAAAAAGCTGAAATCCAACGTCAATCTCAGTCAAACCCAAAAATTAATGACGACTTAAATTTAAATTCAGCCATTAAAGATTTAGATGAGGTCATTGGTGGATTACAGTCTACGATTGCTGACAATATTGTGCAGTTAAAAGAGGCAACAGTTGCTTTCCAAAAAACTGCTCAAGCGATTGATCAACATCAACAAAACAATTTCAACCGCATAAAAACTAAATTGGTCCTAGGGAAAACTCCTAAAACACATGAAAAAAATCTTGCCTTAATAGAGAAATCAATGCAAAACAAACCAACCACTGAAAAAGTAATTGCGATTACTCGTGGTGAAAATGTTACTGCAGAAAACCTTGCAACCATTGAGTCATTAAGAGCTATTTTTGCACCGGGTAGAAATCCATTAATGATGGCAAAATTACTTGAAGCTAATACTGCTAATAATCTTTCCACAACTTCCTTAGAAACATTGAAGCCCTTGGTTATGAAATGTAATCAATTCTATCAAGATAAAGCCATGATAGAAAAAGAAAAAGCAGAAAATGAAGTTAAGTTATTTAGTGCTCAGCACCAAAAGAAAAAATTAATGAAGGAACAAGAACTTCGACAAGAAAATGGGTCTAAACAAAAATATAAAACACCTAAACTTAAGCCGCCTTATACTGGCGGCTAATGCAAGATTACTCTTAATGGTGTTGATTGTTCATTATCCATTGATTAAAAGTCGCTAACTTACACAAATCCGCATGACAAAATGGTAGCTTAACGATCTTATTGTTAAAGCTGACTTTGACATAATACTGTTGCTCTTTTTCAATCAACGCGATATTTAAACGTGAAGCATAGGGTGGCAAATAGTTTAATGGAACGTTCAACATATTCATAACACTCATCAGTGTACTGTCATGTCCAGAAAATAAAGCATATTTAAGATCACTTTTATTTTGGGCTGCTTGATTAAGATAGCGTAAGGCAACAGATAAAAATGGATTTCCGATCGCATTTGTTTTTTCTTTTTGTTTAAAACTTTGAACAAACAATTTATTATTCAAAGCAGAAATTTCTTGTGCGTCTCGATTAGAAATACCGGAAGGCAGGGGAACATGATGAATGTGTCGAACTGCTAAATTGTCTGCTAAATGAAAAAATTGCCATCTGTTTTGTAAGGCCAATCCTGTGACTTTTGACCAGCGCTTAATATCGTTTTGGATAGGGCGAGTTTGTTTACGCCAAAAATAATCATCATTTGTTTTAACTATTGTAGTTACCTTTTTTTGAGCTACTACATGAATAGGTATAGTTTTTTGACTAAATTGCAACCGAGACGATGGAGGATATAATCCTTCAAGTAAAGCTTTAGCGCTCGCTTTGGTTCGGTTAAAGTCAGTAGATTGAACGTATATCCTTTTAGGATCATAGAATGCAGGCAATAAATGATTTTGATTAATGTAGGTTTGACGAAGCGCGGTGCCTAGCCTTACTTCTTGTTGCTTACCCGTCTTAGTTAATTCGCCTAAACCCTCCACCCATTGATGCGGCGAATAAGGCACTTCGATAATGGGCGTACGATCACCATGACGAATAATATCCACCGAAAAAATAAGTTTTTCTGCCTGTGCGTTAGTCAATAAGCAGAGTGCTAAGGGCACCACAGAGAAAATAGTTTTATTATTCATCATTATTGTAACTCTCCTCTTTATATTTTTAGGTCGTCATTATCGAGGAGGACTAGGGAGGTAACAAGTTTTTAATAACATTTTTGCTAGGCTGTTACGTAATAGATGGTATTATACCGACCAAATTATAATTCCATTTCATTATACTATCTCATGCAAAATTATGATGTCGTTATTATCGGAGCAGGTGCTGCAGGGCTAATGTGTGCTATCGAAGCAGGCAAGCGCCAACGTAAAGTTATAGTTCTCGATCACGCTAATAAAGCGGGTAAAAAAATTTTAATGTCGGGTGGCGGCCGTTGTAATTTTACAAACTTGATGATAACACCGAAGCATTTTATTTCGCATAATGAACATTTTTGTAAGTCTGCATTAAGTCGTTACACTCAATGGGATTTCATTGAACTCGTTAATCAATACAAAGTTCCTTACCATGAAAAGACGCTCGGCCAACTTTTTTGTGATCATAAATCTAAAGCGATTCTTGATATGCTATTGACTGAATGTCAAAAAGCTTCGGTCCAAATTCAATTGAATACAACTATAACTAAAATTGAAAAAATACACTCAAAGCTTTTTAAACTCAAAATCAGTACCGATGAAATTTCATGTCAATCGCTTGTCATAGCAAGTGGTGGCCTATCCATTCCGACCATGGGAGCGAGTGGATTTGGGTATCAAGTGGCTAAACAGTTTAATATCCCGGTGTGGCCAACTAGGGCTGCCTTAGTGCCTTTCACTTTATCCGCTGCAGAATTAAGAAAGTTTTCCCCGCTAGCAGGCATTTCTCTTAGCACTTGCACCAGTAATGAACACATCAGTTTTACAGAAAATATTATTTTTACCCATCGTGGTTTAAGTGGTCCTGCCATATTACAGATCTCATCCTATTGGCAAACGAATGAAAATATTCAAATGAATCTTTTACCCCAATTTGAGATTGTTAAATATCTTCAAGAAAAAAGACAGCAAGACCCCAAAAAAGCATTAAAAAGTATCTTATCTGAATACTTACCCAAACGTTTTTTAGAAACGGTCTTTCCTACTGATTTTCTTGCCAAGCAATTAGCATCGTTAAGCAAACAAGACTATCAACTACTGAACGAAAAAATTCACACTTGGCATATTATGCCATTTGGTACTGAAGGATATCGAACTGCTGAAGTCACACTGGGAGGCATCAATTGTGATTTCATTTCTTCCAAAACCATGGAGGCGCAGAATGAAAAGGGATTATATTTTATCGGCGAAGTACTAGATGTCACAGGCTGGTTAGGAGGCTATAACTTTCAATGGGCATGGTCCTCTGGATGGGCTGCAGGACAAGTGGTTTGATGTTTATTTAAAAACGGTATGACTAACGCTTAGTCTGTTTTTGTAGCGCATGATGAATAGCAATCGCGGCAATAGCTGCCTGCCCCGTCGCCACGCTGATTTGGCATAATCCTTTCACAACATCTCCCGCAGCATAAACATTTTTAATATTTGTCATTTGATTTTTATCAACATAATAGTAGCCGTCGCGATCTTTTAAGATAGACCACTTTTTCATTAATCGATTATTGATATCAACACCTAATGCTGCGTAAACTAAATCAAATTTTTCTATAGTTTGATCATAAAAATGGGCAATAATTTGTTCATTGACTATAGTAAATTGTTTAATAGGTTGAGTAATAATTCTTTTATCACCCAATTTTTCAAGCGCAGACTTGGCAAATTTTGATTCCATACTATTTGTGAGCATAGTAATTTTATGAGTATAACGTGCTAAGAATATGGCTTCTTTCAATGCATGGGTTGTATAACCCACAATACCAATTTTTTTGTTGATTGCTTCATAACCATCGCAAACCGGACACAAACGCATTAATCCTTTTTGCACGAGCAAAATAGATCCATGGATGGCAGGTAAATAATCTTTAATACCGGTAGCGAGTAACAATGTTTTACCTTGAACTTCCATACCATCACATCCCACCACGGTAAAAATATCTTTTTCTCGTCTAATGCATTTAACTTCTTTTTTAAGAATAGGAGGACCATAAAGTCTAGCTTGTTTTTGCATTGCTTTATGAATAGCTTTGCCGCTAATTCCAAATGGATATCCAGGAAAATTATAGCTAATCGGGATGAGATCGATCCGGGCTGCACCTGCATCAAACAATTGATAAGTCCGTCGTAATCGACCGAGATAAATTGCAGCCGTTAATCCTGCAGGTCCGCCACCAATAATGATGCAATCATAAACAGGCATGTGCATCTCAACTGTGCTGATTAATCTTTATCTTATCTCAATTTTTCTAGACAAAAATTAATAGAGATCAGTTGATACCATCTTTATGAAGAATAAGTTACAGTAGGATGTTAATTTTATTCAATTTTTAAGGAAGTACTATGTCTTTAATCTCTGTTGTAATTATTCTGGTTATCATCGGTTTTTTAATGTGGTTGATCAATTCCTACGTTCCGATGGCACGACCTATTAAAACAATTTTAAACGCAGTTGTGGTGATTGTTGTAATTTTGTGGCTATTACAAGTTTTTGGCGTCATTTCTGGAATCGGCGATTTTAGACTTAAGTAGACGCGCTACCTACTTATCAAGGCATTAACGATGATTATTCAAATCATGGGGTGCCTTGATTACTTACATTATATTTTTTATGGTGCATAACAATACTTCAAAATCATATGTTTTAATAACATTCAAAGCAATCTCCTTTTTTTCTCACTTAATCAACCTTAAAAATTTTACCTGCAAAGCAGGTTTTTTAATAATCAAAAATTTAACAGCTTGTTGATGTGGTATAATTTTTTTATCCCCTATTTTTATTCATGAGGATTCTTTTCGCCATGAATATTAAAGATGATCTCCATCACCGACATATTAACTTATTGGATAATGTCCCCTCCCATCCTTCTTACCAATATAAGTTACTAACGAAAGCATACATTGACCAAGTCGTTCATGTCTTTACCACCGCATTTTGTCGCTCCGAGCCTATGACGCATTATTTAAAAATGGATGAAGAACAATATAAAATTTTTGCACGTGCAGTCACAGAAAAAGCTTGTGAAGATCAGCTTAGCATTATTGCGCTTGAGAACGACAAAGTCATCGCCTGTGCTTTGGTTGAAGATATTGCAAATCCTGGTCCGATTCCTGATTTTGACCCTAAATTTGAATTTATATTGGGGTTACTGGAGGAATTGGGTAAAGCGTTTTTTGAGAAAAAAAGCTTTCCCCGCA
The DNA here is from genome assembly GCA_013816845.1 of Gammaproteobacteria bacterium. Classification (NCBI taxonomy): domain Bacteria; kingdom Pseudomonadati; phylum Pseudomonadota; class Gammaproteobacteria; species Gammaproteobacteria bacterium. The sequence continues at coordinate 158,584 of JACDDU010000004.1, read as the reverse complement.
ATCACATTGCCCATCTCTTTATTACTGCTGTCGATGAAGATCACCGCCATTTGGGGTTATCCAAACAAGTCAACTTTCGAGCGATGGATCTCGCGTCTGAGAAGGGTTTTGAATTTATTTACTGCGAACTGACCCATATTTATAATGAATTGGGTATCATGCATCATTTGCAAAACCCCAAAAAATTGATTGGTACCCGCTTATATCGCGACTTCATTTACAAGGGTTCAAAACCTTTTTTGGGCCTACCTGGGGGGGCACATTCCTATTTATGGGCTATCGCATCGAACCCAAAATTAACCTACAGCAGGGGCGAGGAGATAGTCTCAGAGACTTTTAGACGGGATGAAATATAAGGTCTGCCGGATTTGGGAAATAAAAAACCCAAAAGCAGTAGTAGCTTTGAACGGGAAAGGAAAAAATCTTATAAAAAAGAGATCTAAGTAAAAACCCAGATCTCTTTTTATGTGTGTTTCAAAGATTAATCGATATTAATCAATGACTTTGACTTCTTCTGCTTGCAAGCCCTTTTGACCCTGGCTAACAGCAAATTCTACACGTTGTCCTTCTTCGAGGGACTTGTAGCCGTCACCTATGATGGATTTAAAGTGAACAAATACATCGTCACCTTTGTCCCTTTGAATAAAACCAAAACCTTTACTATTGTTGAACCACTTAACGGTTCCTTTTTCACGTGTTGCCATTTGTAATAAACCTTCAATTAAATTAAATATTAAACTAAGTTTTTGCTACGACTATCGTTAAATAACCTAAGCAAATATACTCTACCACACTTTATGAGAAAAATTAATGCTATTAACACATTATTTTGTGTACATCATACGCTGTGAAAATAACCATTACTACACAGGCTATACCACCGATTTAACTCGCCGGCTCAAAGAACATTTTTCAGGCAGCCCAAAGTGCAAATATACACGTAGCTTTAAAGCTTTAAATTTGGCGCAAAGCTGGAAAATTACCGGTAAAAAAGCGCAAGCGATGCGGATTGAGCGGTATATTAAAACGCTCTCGAGGGTTGAAAAAGAAAGTTTAATCGCTAACCCAAACCGTTTAGCACACTACTTTGTAGGCTTGCTGAATTCGCGAGAAACACTCCTTATCAAACCCTTCGGCAAGCTTTAGAAGGTGGCAAAATATCCCTATCTTCACTTTGGATCATTTTGAAAAAGGTTAAGGGAAACCCCCTCTTCTTGGGAGCGCGACCCTCACTCTGAAAAAATCGCAGGCGCCTCTCTATTAACTCTTCGATGTCACGCTGGAGTTCGGGGATATATTCTTTAATAATATCAATACCGGATACCTTGCCTTGAGGAGAATACATCCCGCTTATTAAAATCGCTAAACCTTCCTGACCTTTCACTGCGATTTGAATCGCTTTCATCACACACTGCGGCGCAATATATGCTAGCGCTTCCAATCCCAATATTTTCTCTGACTTAAGAAAGAGCGCTTGTGCAATTGAAATGGATCCGCAGTTTGATTGATCGGCTATCCGCAATATTGTGGGTAGCGTTTTACTTGCATAATACCCAAGGAGAAAAAACGCAGAACAATGCGTATCGGTTAAAATGCATAGCGAATTAGTGACCGCATCAATTCCTTCTTGGGTTCGACTCGCAATTTCGAGTGCCAAGGAGACAGTATCAAGATCGCTAAGTGCAAGCGTATGAAGTGGCAACAAATTTTTTGAATTTTCTTGCTGTAGTGCCTTAGCAAAACAGGCCGCACCGTAATCTGAGCGTGCTAATATTTGTAATGCTTGCTGCAAGCAAGACGGTGAGGATAAGGCAATCATTTGCAAAGTATTTAATCCGTCTGGCGTTGATCTCATCATTGCAACAGCAAAACGATAATCTTCACTTGGGTTTTTTACGAGACTATTTATAACAGTGGGTAATAATTCAGGAGCAGTTTCTGCCATAGCATAAAGACCATAATCTTGTATAAACTCAGCAGTATTTAATTTTAATAACTTTTCAAACTCAGGAAATCCAATAACTTTAGTATGATCAAAAGCTGCTACCGTGATGCCGATAGAAGAGCCTAGACATTGAATAATTTCTCTAGCCAAGGCTCTTTTAGTATTAAAGATCCGATGAATGGTATACGGCGAGGTATGCAAATAATTAGGGTCGTAAAGAATCCACCGATTATCTTTATAAGCTAAACAAATTGTGTGCTGAGGGGCTTGTAATAAACAAATATTTCCAGCAATTGTGTTTGCATTAAGTGATTGCTCTAAACTATCAATCGAAAAATAACCTGCAATCGATTTTAATTGTTCAATTTTATAAATTTTACCTTCATGCAAAAATTCAAAAAATTTCGTTAAAATATTCAATTGGTCAAGATGCTTCGGTTGAAAAGGCGTTACCGAGGGATGATCCGAAGCCTGGTGATACACAATGTAATTTAGCACCCGCGTAAAAATGTCTTTAAGCTGGACTGCGTTATTATGATCGGCCCCGGGTAAAGTAATCCATTCTTCAAGGGCGGAAGCTTTATAGGGACATACAGCAATTGCAATGAGTGCCGCTTCCCACCACGCTTGTTTGTCTGCAATAACCAGCATACTTCCATAGCTAATACTAAATCCATGACAAAAACCATCACTGGTTAAATAGTCCGCTAAGGATGCTATTTCTTGATTATCCGGATTTGTTAATTTTAAAAACCACGCCAACTTTTGCTTTATTAAACGCTGAGGCATAAATTTCCTTTTATTTTAAGCGTTGATATTTCATCCTTTAAAATCTTTAAGCCAAAGGTTATGACCCTCTGCCTCATGAGTTACTTGATCCGCCTGCTTTCTAAAAATACTTTGGGATGCTAAATATGTTTTAGCCGCACCATCTTGAACTTGATTCAACAAAGCATACAATGGAACTAAAATGTCGGGCTCATAATCTTGAATAAAACTCCAAATACATTGACCTTCATAAGGGACATGAAGTGTTGCTTCAATTTGCTTGGAATGTGACGCATCCGCTCTAAGTGAATTTAAGACTGATAATAATTGATTAGGATCTTGGATCGCAATCATATATAAAGCACTGAAACCTGTTTCTTGAAGCACACAAAGTGCTTCAGCGATTTTATTTACCCCGTCTTCTCCTTTGCTTGCTTCACGTAAAACTTTTTTTAAAAGCAAAGGAATCTCTCTCGCTAAAATTTCAAGGCCTGTTACATTGTTTTTGTCTACAAGACATAATGCTTTTAATAAACATTCTACCCCATAAGAATTGTTTTTAATGAGGTTTAGCACCTGTTTAACTTGCCCCGGTGCATTCATTATTACGTGCTCAAACCCTGTCGTATTATCCCAAGCTATAGCAGGCAAGATAGAAGCAATGAAATGGGAACCTTCAGATTGCTTCTCTAGCTCAGTTAAAATAGTTGGAAACCAAAGCGGTGTTTGAAATAAAATATGATCCCAACCTTTCATCACCGACAAAACATTTTGGTTTAAGATCGCATGATAGGCGTTAAGTGGATTGTCTTGATTTAAATCCAACGATGCTACGGTGATCGAAAGGGTTGATCCCAATATTGTTATAATTGTCTTAATTAATTCATTTTTAGCAGTAAAAATTTGATGCATTGTTTTACGACTCGTATGAGCGTCATTGGAATCGTATAAAATCCATTGTTTCTGCCGATATCCAACGCGTATGCAATGGTTGGGGGATACAATAAGACAAATTCGATGCTCCAACCCCAAAGTAGTAATTAATTGATCTAACTCACTTTCAATAAAATATCCTGCAACTTTTTCATGATGTTGAATTTTTTTAACTATGCCGTTGTGCAGTAAATCAAAATAATTTTTAAAAAAATTATTTTGATTTACGCCCTCAATAGTAAAAGGCTTTAATCCCGATTGATTAGTCCCTCTTTGAAAAATAATATCATTTAAAACCCTTTCGAATATTTGTCTTAAGCTCAAATCTTGTGTGTTACCCTGCAAGGGAAGTGTAACTTTTCTATCAAGGGCTAAGATATCATGAGGACAATTTGCGATAGCAAGGAGCGCTTCTTCCCACCAATCCAATTGATCGAGCCATTCATCATAAACAGCATGACATAAAGCAAAACTATAACAAAAACCTTCATCGGTAAGAAATTGTGCAAGATCTACTATTTCTCGATCATGCGCTGTTGCTGGATTTGACTTTAAAAACCAAGCTAAATTTTCTAAAATAATGGTTTGACTCATTCTATATTCCCTAGCGCACTCTTCATGATTAACCGAGAGCATCGCAGGATCAATCGGTAAACATTTGACGCTTAATCTAATATTTGTGCATTAACGCATTTTTTCCCAATATTATTTAGCGAACATGATTTCTATTACTCATCAGTACAGTAACCACAAACGATGGCACTCATTAATATCTAAGCTCACCATTTAAAAACTGGATCATTTTTTTAAAAAATGGGCCGTGTCAATATTGTTCGCTTCAATTTATTTTTTATTGCGCATTTGAATTTTTTTTCAAGAAGATAGCACGAGTGTAGACGCATCACGAAGCCAAACGGCAATAATCCCATTTGATTATTGCCGTTTCGCGTTGGGGCAATTGAAACTGGAACAATTATGAACGAGGCAAGGCAAATACCGTTGCATTTAAAACAGCCGTTAAACGGATGGCGGATTGAATACCGAGGGGTGTCACGCCTGCTTTGATTAGACTCCGGGTGTGCGAAGCCATGCAAAGACCGCATCCATTGAGTACAGAAGCAACCAAAGAACCTAACTCAAACTCAAGATGATTAACGCCTGAATTTTTCATTCCATTCATTCGTAACTTTGCAGGCAACGTATTAAAGGTAGGATCATCCACTTCATGAATAAATCGGTAATAAATATTATTCATTGCCATTAAAGTGGCTGCAACTTGCATCGCTTCCTTATCTGCAAGCGACAATAAAGCTATGAAATGAGTCTCTAAAGTATCAATTAGCTTTGGATTTTTGAGTACATAAGCCGCAGCGATGGCAACGAGAGCAACTTGTCTCGGACTCAAATCGGGCGTACTTTCAGCTGTGGTTAATAAGTCTAAGTTCAATTTAATATCTTTTGCATAATCGGGTAAATCATCTTTTAACATTGCAATGGTCATATCCGTCTCCTCTTAAGCTACTTGCAGCGTTTCATTACCTTTTTGCCAATTACACGGACACAATTCATCCGTTTGCAAGGCATCTAATACCCGTAAAACTTCGGAAGGATTTCGTCCCACATTTAAATCGTTAACCATGACGAAACGAATGATTTGTTGTGGATCTACAATAAAAGTAGCACGGTGAGCAACGCCTTCGTCAGCATCAATAATGCCCAAAGCTTCACTCAATTCGCGCCTTATATCTGACAAAAGTGGAAATTGAAGATCCTTCAATTCGGGTTGATGCTTGCGCCATGCTAAATGCACAAACTCAGAATCGGTACTGATCCCAATTAATTGAGTATCACGAAGCTTAAATTCTTCATATAACCGATTAAATTCAACTATCTCGGTTGGGCAAATAAACGTGAAATCTTTGGGCCAAAAAAAATAAATTTGCCATTGATTTATAAAGGATTGATCAGTGAAATCAGCAAAAGCATTCGGTAATTCCACATCGACAACCCCTTTCATTTTAAAGCTAGGAAAGGATTGATTGATACATAACATATTGTTATCTCCGCTAGAAAGGGACCACAATAGGTGAAATTGATTGATAAATATAATCTATTAATCTTATAATAATGATCAATTTTTATTATGATTAAAATGAGTCTTTTTTCCGTCCATGAATTTACGTGATTTAAAATATTTAGTGGCTTTAATAGACCACCACCATTTTGGGCGCGCTGCTCAAGCTTGCTTTATCACGCAACCTGCGTTGAGCATGCAAATTAAAAAATTAGAATCAACGTTGGGTGTGTGTCTTTTAGAAAGGAGTTCTAAATCTTTTATTTTAACATCCATTGGCAAAGAAATTGCCGAACGCGCACGTAAATTATTAATGCAAGCAGATGAAATTAAACAAATTGCTAAACTCGCGCATGATCCACTCCAAGGCGAAATAAAGCTTGGCATCTTTCCGACGCTCGCTCCTTATTTCCTACCTTTGGTTATCCCAGCGCTTTCTAAATTGTTACCCAAAATTTCTATTTTTTTAATCGAAGAAAAAACGAATTTGCTCAGTCAAAAACTTGCTAATGGCTCTCTAGATGCGGCAATTCTTGCCATGCCAGCACTTGATTCATCTTTTGTCGTTCATCCCCTTTTTACCGAAAATTTTTTATTAGCTGTACCAACTCGTCATGCTCTTGCGAAGAAAAAATTACTGCAGCAAGTCGATTTACAGAATATAAATTTATTTTTATTGGAAGAAGGACACTGTTTGCGCGAACAGGCTTTAACTTTTTGCAAACGATTGAATCTAGGGCAAGGTGAGCATTTTCGCGCTACAAGCCTTGAAACCTTACGACACATGATTATCAGTGGATTAGGTCTCACCTTGATGCCTCAGCTCGCCTGTCATTTGCATCGCAAAATCTCCTATATTCCCTTCGCCAGCCCCCCGGCGCGCCAAATCGGCTTAATGTGGCGAGCGACGTCACCATATGCCGCTATTTATGATGTGCTCGCTTCCCATATCAAGACGCTTATGTCGCATCACCCTGTTACGATAATGTGATTAATTAGTTTAAACTATCCATATTGATCAACTTTAAATCAAAATTGCCCAAAATATGTTCAGAAATGCATCATTTTTTAATAAAAGTTATTTTTATTTGGATAACGCCCATCGGAATGGTATTTTAGAATCTCAGGTTTAAAAAATTGTGTATCTCTTAGATACCAAAATAATTATAAATAAATTTGAGCGAGGATAAGGTTACTATGTATCCTGCAACATTAGCACCCGATGCAAGTTTAAATAATATTGCTCCCTCAAGAATTGGCCCGCCTGGTTTAGGCAGATTAAATGATTCAAACCATCTCGCCAAACCATTAAATCCGTCTATCACCGACCTGCTTAATCCTATTCTTACCGACTTACAAAATCCCAAAATTGATGAAAAATCCTTATTTAAGAATATTAAAGGGTTTGAACAAAATTTTGGCCCCAACTCCTTGCATTCAAAAATTTTTACTGATGAATTAGAACGCCACGTTATTGCTGCTTGTAATCTTAATGGAATGGATGATGATACGATCATTAATAACATCTCAGGTTTACAACGGGAATTACGTTTACCTCATTCGCATTCGCCTTATCTTTTAAATTTTCTCAAGCAATTACAAAACATCTCTATTCTAAATAAAACATTGCAAGAACCATGTTATCAAAATGCTTTACAGCAAATTGATACTTTTAAAAAAACCGCGCAACTTACTTTTCTTGAAAAGACTTTTCGTTATGCACGTGCATTTATCACCGGGCTTCGTACGGCAAGTATTTTCTCTGATTGGATACCCATGATTATCATTGGGGTTTTTGGTTTTTTAAGTATTGGATTTCCTCCACTTTTTCTTACCCTCCTCACCATTGCTTGCACTGGCGCATTCCTGGTTCTCGGCTCATCTTTAATTTATGGGGTCGTTAAGTCATTTAAAAATGATGATTCACGTTTGACCAATGAAATAACTTCTACTGAAAACCATATTGAGGATCTCATTCGGTATGAAGCTAAATTAAATAAAGAAACTTACAAATTACAAGATGAATATAATCATCTCTTAAATCAAGTCCAAAAGTTAGATAAAAATTTTAAACCTTCAACCAATGTCACATCATTTGATAAAAATGGGATTCTCGCTGAATTTGATAAATTTCAAACTTACAATCCTTCTACCAATAATAACGGGATTTGGGGAAGAACATGCATGAGTTTTTTTGGTACCATGGGTAGCACGTGGAGTTTGCCCATTACTATTTTAAGTATGATAGGTTTCAAATTTGCGGCGGGCGCTTCATTCGGGGTTGCAGGTTTTGCGCTTGCTATAGGCTCTATTGTTATGGGTGGATTGTTTGCGGTTCACAATTATTTTTTTGAAAAGAAAACCATTGCGTGCCAACGAAAGTTACATGAAATTAAAATTCGTTATATTGGCGAAATTAAACAACAAGTTCTTAATGAACTTAATAAGAATAACGATTTAAAAAATCGCATTGAACAATTAAAAACACAACTTAATATTCAACAACTTCAAATACATCAAGCTCCTACAGCAAATAATTTAGAACGACAAATTAATAACATAAAAGAGACGCGAACAGCATGCGTTAAGCCTGAGCCTATCGCGGTCCCAAGCCTACCGCGAAGACATTCCGCTTTTTTTATCAAGACACGAAAGGAAAAATTAGACAAACCCCGTGTTATAGCAACAATAACGCCTGTTGTATCTAAACGCGGATTCTATTAAAAATTTTCAAGCTTAATGACTTGGTAGGCAGGCTCTTCATAGGGGTGACTTCTTTTTAATTCAGCAATTGCGGCTTTAATATGCTCCGTGGCGCAAATCATTTCTACTTTGTATTCTGCGACCTTTTCTAGTTGACCCGCAGTCCCAATAAAAGGGGAACTTGCAGCTTTTGGTATAAATTGTCCTTCTCCTAAAACTTGCCAACTACAGGCTCGATACTCACCCAAATTACCCGCGCCGGCTGCGAATAAAGCATTTTTGATAACCTCGAGATGGGTCACTGGAATATAAATAATAATTTTATACATAAATAATTCTTACTCTAGAACAACATCAACTTGTCATAGCAGTTAAAATACGCCGTGGGCCTATAAAAGGCGCACGACCATGCATGGCAAGAATATTATCCAACACTAAAACATCATTTTTATGCCAGGCAAAATGGACCGTGTGATTATGCAACACATCCATAATAAGATATAAGTTTTTTTTCGTAATGGGTTCGCCATTAGCAAAAGTTGCCTCATGCAATCGCATTGATTTTTTTATATAAAAAAGCTTTGCGCCCAAATAATTCTTTAATCCCAATAACCGCGGCGTAAAATTATAAAGATGAACTTGATTGAACCAGACTGTCTCTCCGGTGAGTGGATGCGTTTGCAAAGCAGGTCTATTCTGTTTTATTTCCACCCAGTCTTGCTTCAACCATTGCCAAGTGAATTCATTATCTAAACATTTTCTTTCAACTTCAGCCTTTTCTGTCGTTTCAAAAACTTCCGTCCAAGATTTATGCGAACGCTGCCATCGATTTAACATTTTCATAATCATACTTTGATAATAGTATCGTGATGTATAAGTCAAATCTTGCTTTTGAAATTTTTGTAATGTTTTTTCAGGCATAGCTTGAAAAATCTGTCGTGCATCGCCAATGGTTGTTTCTCCACCTACCTTCGGCGCAACCTCACAATAAAAATAAATATGGCGTGGATGGTTTTTTACAAAGGATAACTCTTGATGAAGTGGAATTTGAAAAGAAGGCGGTGCTTCTGTGGAAGTATAGACATGTTGATTTACTTTATCGCGTGGACTGTCACCACCGATGTAATTCACAAATGAACCTAAGCCCAATGTTTGAATCATTTCGGCAAAATGGTCACAATGCTTAACGGGGAAATTACGAAATAAAAGAGCGCCATGCTTCAACAGTAAGGCTTGCAGGGTACTTTTATTTGCGGTGAGGTAATTTAAAAAAATTTCAAATGGATATTGGCGATTGGCGACTATCATTTTTGGAAATAGGCCGGACGTCTTAACTGAAAATTCACTTGTCATGTTCGATTCCATCCTTGCTAATCATCCTCATCCTATATTAGCATGGAGGTTTCCTAGTAATAAGCTTTTAGAAATGGATTTCTATCAATCGCTTAATTACAGTCTAGGTAATGAAGACTGGCAGGTAGAGAAAAAGGCATTGCAAGTTGAGCCTGATGACCACGTACTCTGTGTAACTGCCAGCGGGGATCGCCCCCTACATCTACTCCTCACGCCCTGCAAAAAAGTTGTTTCTATCGATGTTAATCAAAGCCAAAATTTTCTATTAGAGTTAAAAATTGCAACTTTCAAAAGTTTTGACTATGAAAAGACATTAGCTTTCTTGGGATGCAACCCCAGTTACGAACGGCAAAAATGGTATAATGAAATTGCGCCTTTACTCTCCCCGCCCGCACAACTTTATTGGGCTCGTCATCAAAAACAAATCGCCCTTGGTATTATCTATCAAGGCCAAACAGAAAAACTCTGTCGTTTAGCTTCACAATTTGTTCGTTTTTTTCGGAAAGGTAAAAATGATAAGCTGTTGGCCATTGATAATATCGAAGAACAACGCCTTTTTATTCAAGCAAATTGGGACACGTGGGGTTTTCGAAAAGCCTTTGAAATCTTAGTTCACCCCAAAATTTTTAAGTTATTTTCTAACGATCCAGGTGTTACAGCTTATACAGAACATGCAGATAAGCCCGGACGTTATATTTATGAAAAAATGCTTTCCTATTTACACAATCATCTCGCTAAACATAGTCCTCTTCTTCAATTATTAATGGAGGGGAAAATCATTAAGGAAGCCTATTTCCCCTATCTTACGGCAGAGGGTTTTGAAACAATTCGTCAGCGCCTTGAGAAAATAGAAATTTTAACAACTAATATTATCGATTATCTTCATCAGGTCCCTAAAAATTCTTTCGATTGTTTTTCTATGTCAGATATTGCATCTTACATGCCCCAATCTGCCTTTGAGCGTCTTTTACAAGGTATAATTCATGCAGCCAAACCCCATGCGAGATTTTGTCTCCGGGAAGTAATTAGCCAGCGCCATATTCCTGATCATTTTCTAACAACCATGCAACGCAATGCACCGCTTGAAGCACAGCTGGAAAGGGATGAAAGTAATTTTGTTTATCGGTTTATGGCAGGCACAGTTGCAAGCGATGTAATTCTAACTTATGACGCTTAAACTTTATCAAAAAAAACGGGACTTTGATAAAACACCTGAGCCTAAAGGTAAAACTAAGCTCAAGAAAAAATCCTCCAAAAAACTCCTTTACCTTATTCAAAAACATGCCGCCAGCCATCTTCATTATGATTTCAGGCTCGAATTAAGTGGTGTCTTAAAAAGCTGGGCTGTGCCTAAAGGTCCTTGCCTGGATCCATTGGTTAAACGTTTAGCCATGCACGTTGAGGATCATCCGCTTGAATATGGCACCTTTGAAGGAATTATTCCCAAAGGTCAATATGGCGGCGGTACAGTGATGTTGTGGGATCAAGGCACATGGATATGTGAAGATAAAAATCCTAAAGCTGCGTATGAGAAAGGTCACTTAACATTCAATTTGGAGGGAAAAAAATTAAAAGGACGATGGACGCTTATTCGAATTAAAAATGATAATAGAACATGGCTGCTGATTAAAAGCAAAGATGACTATGCCAAACTGCTAAAAAAATATGATGTCACACTTGAAGAGCCACGTAGCGTCGTTAGCAACCAATCTTTGGAGGAAATTAGCGAGCACTACACCAAAGTGTGGGGGAGTAAAGGACTCGAAAAATCCAAATTAAAAAAAAAAATTGACTATACGCAAGAAGCTCAAAAAAAAGTAATTACATATCATTTGCCTCAAAGTCTTTTTCCAAAAGAAGTGTATCCCCAACTTGCAACCTTAGTAAACAAACCTCCCTTAGGTACCTCTTGGCTTCATGAAATCAAACTCGATGGCTATCGGTTCATTGCTTTCGTTCAAGGGAAAAATGTAACATTACGAACGCGCCGTGGTCATGATTGGACAGCTTTATTCCCCAACATTACCCAGGCACTAATGGAATTAAATATTTCCGCAGCAGTCTTAGATGGTGAAATAGTAGTTCTCGATAAGCACCAGCATAGTAATTTTCAATTACTACAAAATGCAATTAAGGGAAAAGACGATCAAATATTTGTTTACTATCTTTTTGATTTAATTTACTACGATCATTTCAATCTATCTAACCTGCCTTTAGTCAATCGCAAAGAAATTTTAAAACTTCTTATTCCGCCAAAAAATTTAATACTACGTTACAGTGAACATTTGATGGGAGATGGTCAAGTCATTTTTGAAAAAGCTTGCGCCTTACAGTTAGAAGGTATTATTTCGAAAAATAAGGATAGTATTTATAAACAAGTACGTACTGAAAATTGGCTAAAAACTAAGTGTATTAAACGGCAGGAATTTATTATTGCAGGTTATACCCAGCCGCGCGGCAAACGTAGTCATTTTGGCGCTTTATTACTGGGTACTTACAATAAACAAGGCGAATTAATTTATAACGGGAATGTCGGTACAGGTTTTACGGAAAGCTCGCTCAAAGAAATTAATACCTTATTGACTCAATATAAAACGCCTACCATGCCTTTTAAAAAAAAACCGCCTGGAAGTAGTACTGCAACTTGGATCAAACCCGCGCTTGTTGCAGAAATTGAATTTTCTAACTGGACTGATGAAGGCTATTTAAGACACCCAAGTTTTAAAGGATTAAGACAGGATAAATCTCCAAAAACAATTTATAGAGAAAAGCCACATCACTTGCGTACTGAGATTTCTCCGAATTCAAAAAAGGGAAAGGCTATGACATCTTCGTCATTCAAATTAACGCATCCGGAAAAAATCCTGTACCCTGAAGCTAAAGTGACTAAGTTAGATCTTGCTACATATTATGAAAGTATTATGCCCTGGATTTTACCTTATATTACGAATCGCCCGCTTACCATTGTTCGTTGTCCTGAAAATTACCATCAATGCTTCTATCAAAAGCATATTACCAAAGGGACCCCGACTGCTTTATATGGGATTGATATCAAAGAAAAAACTAAAACAGAAAAAAGTATCTATATTAAAAACGGTGAAGGGTTATTAGCGCTTGTTCAATTAGGTGTTTTAGAAATTCATCCTTGGGGCTCGCGTATCGAAAAAGTTGAATATCCCGACATGATTACGTTTGATTTAGATCCCGGTGAAAAAGTATCATGGCAACGTGTCGTTGATGCAGCATTTCTCATTCGCGATTATCTGAAACAATTTAAACTAGAAAGCTTTGTTAAAACCACAGGGGGTAAAGGATTACATGTCGTCATTCCTATTCGCCCGGAATACCAATGGGGCGACATCAAAAATTTTACCCATGCTTTTGTGGAATTTTTAGTACAAAGTCATCCTGCGGAATATGTAAGCAAGATGACCAAAATTAAACGAGTCGGTAAAATTTATATTGATTATTTGCGTAACCAACGCGGATCAACAGCAATTGCAGCTTATTCCACACGCGCTAGAAAAGGTGCACCGGTTGCCACCCCTCTTGAATGGGATGAATTGACGAGTAATCGGCGAGATGTTGAATATACACTTAAAACATTACCGAAACGTTTAGCAGAAATTAAAGATCCTTGGCGGCGTTTTTTTAAAGTGAAGCAATCCTTGCGCTTAAAAGAGTTTAAGTAATAATGCTAGATAATTACTTTGCAATTCTATCGTCAATACGCATTACTCTATCCTTTCATCAATTTGAACTGATACGCACATGACAATTCCTTTAGCTTGCATTTTTTGTAATATTATAAAAAAACAGGCGCCTAGTTTTCCTGTTTATGAAGATGATAATTTTCTTGTAATATTAGACATTCGACCTGTATTTCTGGGCCATTGTTTATTACTTCCCAAGTTTCACTTCGCAACTTTGGCTGATTTACCAGAGACCCAAGCCATCCTTTTTTTTTCACTGATGCGCAAATTGAGTCAGGCGGTTGAGGAGGCGATGCAAGCGGAAGGAACGTTTATCGCAATTAATAATAAAGTGAGCCAGAGTGTGCCTCACCTCCATTTACATGTCATTCCGAGAAAAAAAGGTGATGGGTTAAAAGGATTTTTTTGGCCCCGTCAAAAATATGAAGATGCGCAAGCTTTGCAAAGTGTGCAAACTAAAATTCAAGAAGTAATGACACGTTTAGATAAATCTTGAGGACCAAAGGGATAAGGAAATAAATCTTGAAATTGTAACGTTTTAACATTTCCCACTAAATCACAAAAGTGAATGAGCGCCTCAGGATCAGTAAATTCATTTAAACGTTGACGACATGCCCCACAACAAGATGAAACGCCAGGGCCCTCTATTACCACGACCATTTGCACAATTTCATGCTCTCCGCCTGCAACCATAGCGGCAATTGCATTCGCTTCGGCGCAGACGGTGAGGCCATAAGAAGCATTTTCGACATTGCAGCCGACGTACACATTCCCATTTTTGCTTTCGATACAAGCACCCACTTGAAAGTGGGAATAGGGCGCATAGGCTCTTTCTCGTACGGCGCGTGCTTGGTCAATAAGAATATCTTTAGCTAACATAAATTTTAATTAAGTAAAGGAAAAGTCAAAATATAGACTAAAGAGAAAGATTAGTCAATTGGCTGGACATTTTTATAGTGGAGCAAGCGTAGATTGCGTAAGGCAGGAACAGCTTACCAAACAATCCACGCTTTTTACCTAGTTCATTGCTTTCCTGATGGAAACTTCAGGAGGGTTTAACGCGTCATCATGAATTTGTATATCCTGGGTGACAATTTGTAATGTTTTTTCATCGAGCAAATTTTCAAGATGATATTTTTTTTCAGCAGAAAAAACATCGTTGGGTAAGTTCAGTAGACTACGAATAAATTCAGGATCAACATTTTTAATGAGATTAGGATCACACTCATCATAAACATCCATATAACATTTACACAAAGCTCTGAGACTCCACAATGACCCATCAAAGGCAACCGTTGCAACACTGACTCCTAAGGGAATAAGCAAAAGGCCCATCTCTTGTAAAACCACTGCAAACATTTGTCCCATCGTTGCCATAACAATTAAATCAGCTGCGAGAAAACTGAGGTAATTACGGTTTAAACCCATCATTGATTTGCCAAGAGAATTTAAAGTATTACTAATGCCAACTTTAACACCAATCGTACCATGCGTTTCACTCGCTGATTTGCCTATCGTTTGACCTAAGCCAAATAAAGGTGAAACTGAAACGAGAATGCCAGCACGTTTCAAACTATCAATCATAGAAGCATTAATTTTAGGTGTAGGTGTCCCTTTGATACGATTCGTAAGTTTATCAATTTCATCAATAATATTTTTGATATTGTCATCAACATTTTTCAAATAATTATCATGGGTAAAATGAATTCTGCCATAACGCTCGATCTCAGCATAATTTTTACCGTCTAACAAAAATGTTTTTAAGGCACCCAAACAATCAAGTTTTATACGATTATGAATTGACATTAAATTTTGTTGTTGCAAGCCGCTCATACCCAAACTACATAAGTCGCTATGTTTTGATGATCGAAGGAAAGAGTAGGTGTAGTCGATTGATTCAGTAATAAACATAAAGTAACCCAGTTTAATCCGTTCTTCGCGGGCGAAATCGTCTTCTTCATGGGTCGTATCTCGCAAGCTCCTTTTGTTTAGCTCAGCAATGGGGGCCGCCAATTGCGCAACAAAACATCTTTCCTTATTAGGCTTGGTAAACCAATTTAATAATTGATATTGATTTTTCTTTTTCTCATCTTTTTTAGTTTTATAATTTGCGTATAAATTAATTAATTGACGCTCAACTACTTCTTCCATCGGTAAACTTTCGAGCGTTCGTTTTAAAGCATTATTAATTTTTTTTAAAAGTCTGTGAATATTAAATGTAATACGTTCTTTAATAGACTCTAACTCTAAGCCTTCATTGTTCAGTAATACTTGTAATCTACTCTTATCCGTTTTCTCTAAAAGCAAAATGGTGTTATACAATTTTTCAAGGTAAATTACTTCATCTTTATAACTTAAGGGATTTTTTTTAGAGATCCCTAACTGCTCAAAAAGAAGATTGTATAAAGTGCTGCCTAATTTCAGGAAGCCTCTTTTTTTAAAGATTGGATTATATAGTCTATATTCGCGAGAAATTGTTTCCATTCCCAACACATATAGTCCGACTGCACTCTTGTGCTTTAAGGATTCCCAGTTTTTTGTAGCGTGCATATCATCATCAAAAGCCGTAATTACATTTTGGATGCCAGTGATATGTTGGATAAGCCGGTCTCGTTCCGGATTGTGACGTACATATTTTTCATACAGTGAAGCATTGGATTGGATAAGTAGATTCAAAGAAGGCGGGCCATATCCCATGGTAATATACTCCCTATCATAAGATTTTCATTCTACGAACGTACCCTTAAGTAAATCTTAAGAGAAAGATTATTTCTACGATAAGGACAAGTTTTTATAGTTCAAGTCCAGGTCTTGCGACTGTATAGGTCACAAATGCACCAAATAAAATAATAAACCAAAAGATATAGAGCCAAACTAGGAAAATTGGTATGACAGCAAATGCACCATAAATCAAAGCATAACTTGGAAATTGATCAACATAAAAGGCAAAAGAAATCCGTGCAACTTCAAATAACAGAGCCGCAGTCATTCCACCAATTAAGCCATTTATTATTTTTACTCGAGCATTCGGAACAATAATGTAGAGCAGACCAAATATCATAGTATTGATAAGAATAGGTAAAATCGAGAGAAAATAAAGTGTTAATTGTGTTTTATCTTCTATACTTATCCAGCTCAGCAAGAAGGCATAAGATGTTAGAAAAATACTTAATCCAATAATGAAGGGAATCAATAAAAATAAAATCCAGTAAAATAATAGCGCCAACATCTTTTTACTCTTTACCCTTGTTGGCACCCGCCATATTTCATTTAAAGTTTCTTCGATGGTGTGAACCAGTAATATGGTGGTGATGAATAAAAACAGAATGGAGACTGCGGGTAATCTTGTTGCTTGTGTTAAAAAGCCATGGAAGTAAAATTCTATCGTACCAGCAGATGCGGGTACAAAATTTTGTAAAATATAGTTTTCGCCGAGCAAAATAATGTTCATAAAGTAAGGAAATACAGTCATGCCAAAGACGATGACAAGCAATAAGGGTACGATGGCGAGAAGCGTCGTAAAAGCTAAGGCTGACGCACGATATGAATAGTTTTCATTATAAAAACGTTTGGTAGCTTCGACACAAATGCGTCCCATATATCGTAGTAATTGCACAGCACGCTTATCCTTAAGCCTGATAAAGTTCACTTCGATGATAACGACGATTAAGATGACGCAACAAAACCATGATGACTGCGGCAACGGGTAAAGCCATTAACACACCAAAAAAACCGAATAGTACACCGCCTGCCAGAACAGCAAAAATTACAGCAACCGGGTGCATCCCAATTCTATCGCCCACCAGTACAGGCGTTAAGAATGTATTTTCGATAGTTTGACCTACCATAAAAACAAGAATGACCCAGCCGACCGACTCTATCGTACCAAACTGAACAAGCGCGGCAATCACAGCAATGACAAAACCGATAATGGCGCCAAGATAGGGAACAATGCTTAACAAGCCCGTCACTGTACCAATAATAATGCCAATCTGTAGTCCAGCAAGCGATAGTCCAATGGAATAAATGGCTGCTAATGCCAACATGACCAATAATTGTCCGCGGAAGAAACCACTTAAAACATCATCACACTCTTGTGCAATTTTAATAGCCTTAGGTCGCGTGCGCTTGGGAATCATGAGACGAATATTATTCAATAAAAGATCCCAATCACGTAGCAAATAAAAAGTAACGACTGGAATTAATAAAATATTTGTTATGAGGCCAAATAAAGCTTTGCCTGATTCTAATGTAGTTTTGATGACTAAGCTGGCTACGTTCCCCGTCGACATAATATTATCGCCAATTATTTTTTTGACGTCATAAGCTGCCAGATTTTTAAATCCAAAAAAATTCAATAGGGAAGGTAATGCTTGAGTCTGCAGGTAAGTAAGCATTTGCGGAATAATGACAGTAAGATGTTCAATTTGCTCTTGCAAGATCGGGATTAACAAAAGAACGGATATTAATAGAAAACCGAAAAGAGCTACAAAGACCAGAATGACACTCGCGGCTCGCGAAAAACCGCGCCGCATTAAAAAATCAACCAGCGGATTACTTAAATAAGCTAATAGAGCACCTGCGGCAAAAGGCATCAGAATGGAACCGAGAAGATAAAAGGTTAAGGCGACCAGAATCACTAAACCCGTGATGGTCACCGTCTTTTTCCAAACAAAGTTGGATGATTTTTGCATTCTGAGCACCTCAAATCGCGTTTTAACCTGATATTGAGAAAGATAATGCATTTAAGGGTCGTAGAGGTCAATGAAATCAAGCGTCGGAGAATGAAAAAACCTTGATGAAGCAGGGGCTTCATCAAGGTTAATTTTTGATAATTTTTTTAAATCATTAAACAGTTTCCGTATATTTTGTAAAAGTTGTCGAATCCGCAGTGTCTGGCCAATGGTCCTTGTTAAAGCCAGTTGCATTTTTTAATCTTTCTTTGTCAATATTGGCTAAAAAGCTTTTTTCTTCTTTATCATATTGAATTGCATTCCAAGGAAGAGCGAATAATTTGCTGCCCACACCAAGAACGCCGCCACATTCAAGAACGACATAGTTTATTTGGCCAGTTATCTTATCCATAACGATTTCATCAATTTTACCTAATTTTTCATCAGCACGGTTTTTGACTTCCACCCCGATAACATCTTTAGTACGAACTATCTTTTCAGAGTGCTTATCCATAACCTACTCCTTCTAGTTTAAAATATGAATGAGGTATATTGTTTATAAGGTTGATAATCCGGATTTTCATTTCGAGGATGAACATCTGGATCTTGTACAGGAGCACGACCTTCAGGATTTTTACGATTAGGATTTTCTTTTCGATTCTTGTCTTTGTTGGGATGTCCTTCCTTCATAAGAATCTCCTCGGCGCAAAATTGGTTAGTTTTTGACATAAAAAAAACTAATACTTCATTTTACACCCTGATTTTTTATTTCGCAAAATGCCAAATCAAAGACTTCACGCTTAGTCTTTGATTTAATATGAATGATTGAAAAAAGAATTGATAAATTTTACTTCAGTTACTTGTTGTCAGATAAATTAATTTTGGTAATAATCTATTCGGCCTAGCCAAGATCCCTCTAGCTTGGTAGGCTTTGTTAACTCAAATATAAGTGACAGCATGTTTACAATGCTAAGTTTTGATCCACGAACACTATTTTCCTCGCAGCCGAAGGCTCGCCACTTTTACCCAGTGACCTGTATTTTGATATGAAAAATATTATAATCTGGTTTATCTTTCTCAATGTAACTTTAGCTCCAATCCATTCTGTTTTGGCTCATGAGTTTGCTGCAACCGACCCCAACATTATCCTTTATTACATTGCTAATAGTTGGAAAAGCCTTGAACGCTCGATGGAAGACTGCAATTCCTTTTCAGACCCAAAAACCAATTTAAACCCTATTCTTTATTTTCCCGCTGATGCTGTTATTCCAGAAACCGTTAAATATTGGACAGAACGTTGTCATCTTGTGGTGAAGCGACTTCCGCAAAAGATTAATAAATTAGGTGAAGTCAACGGTGATAATATTAAACCCGCAGGCTTATTGTATTTACCAAACCCCTATATTGTTCCTGGTGGTATGTTTAACGAGATGTATGGCTGGGATAGTTATTTTATTGTTCGTGGCCTGATCGAAGCACATAAAAATGAATTAGCGCGTGGCATTGTAGAAAATTTCTTTTATGAGATTGATCATTACGGTGGCACATTGAATGGAAATCGCACTTATTATTTATCCCGCACCCAATTGCCTTTTCTTGCTCCACTAATTCGCGCGGTATACACCGCTGATCAAACCCAACATCACCAAAATTTGAAGTGGTTACAGTCTGCTTATCACTATGCGGTCAAAGATTATAACTTGTGGACTCACGAACCTCACTTAGCGGGCAAGACAGGTTTGTCCCGTTATTATGATTTTGGGAGTGGCCCCGTTTCTGAACTGGCACAATCCAAATCTTATTATTCAGATATCATTCGGTATTTCTTAGAACATCCAAAAATTTCTCAGCCTTATTTGTTCTTTTTAGCCAAAGACCAACCTGAGCACTTACAATCAGCAAAGATAGTTTATACGATTACTTTGTGCAGCACGCCCACGCTCAAACATAATAAAAAATATAATGTATGCAAAGTTGTTAAAAATGTCGGTCTAAGCGAACACTTCTACAAGGGTGATCGAGCGATGCGCGCTTCAGGTTTTGATACATCATTTCGCTTTGGTCCTTTTAGTGCAGATACACTGAATTATGCACCCGTCGATTTAAATAGCTTACTTTATAAAACTGAAAAAGATTTAGAGTGGATGTCAAATCAACTGGGAAATAAGCGACTTGCAATTTATTGGGCAAAGCAAGCAGAGCGTCGCGCGTTACGCATTAATCGATATCTATGGAACGAAAAACAAGGTATGTTTTTTGATTACGATTATATCAATAAAAAAGCTTCACCCCACCCTTACGCTACAACTTTTTATCCCCTTTGGGCAAAACTTGCAACAAAGAGTCAAGCCAAACGGTTAGCAAAAAATTTAAAATTCTTTGAAAAAGCAGGAGGCATCGTAACGAGCTTACAGCATACCGGGGTGCAATGGGATTATCCGTATGGTTGGGCTCCTATTCAATTGATCACCACAGAAGGATTAACGCATTATGGATTCAAGCCTGAAGCTGAACGCATTGCGCATAAATTTTTAACGACCGTTTTACAAAATTACTTACGTGATAAAACCATCCGTGAAAAATATAATGTCGTCTCAGGTACAGCCCTTACCGATATTCAAATTGGTTATAAAATGAATGTGATTGGTTTTGGCTGGACGAATGGTGTCTTCTTAACCTTATTAAAAAGCTTACCCAAATCGATAGCTAAAAATCAGTTGGGTTTAAATCAAGATTTTACGATGTACGATACAGCTTCAACATAAGAATTGTCTCTAAGTTATTCTCTGTCACACTGTGTCTTATTACGCAATCGTCTCAATGAAACACTTGATCCAGAAAAGTAAAACTTAACGAATCATTAATGATGTCCTCTCCCTTTCCCCATAATGTTATTCGTAAATGCAATCGCAATAGCTGAAACGACTAAGGTAAGATGAATAATGACTTGCCACATTACTGAGTAATTTTGCTTCAAGGAAGGGTCAATAAAAGTTCGCAATAAATGAATAGAGGAAATACCAATGAGGGATAGCGCAAGTTTAACTTTCATCGTGCCAGCATTCACTTCATCTAACCATTCGGGTTGATCTGGGTGGCCTTTTAAATTTAGCTTAGAAACAAAAGTTTCATAACCACCCATGATCACCATAATAATAAGGTTAGCTAACATCACGACATCAATCAAATCAAGCGCTTGTAGCATAATACCGGTTTCATGCCAATTATTAGCATTCTTCACTAAATTCAGTAACCCTAATCCAAATTGATAAACATAAACCACTAAGACTAAAATTAAACCAATGTAAAGAGGAGCTTGTAACCAACGACTCCAGAAAATAAATTTTGATATGTTATTCATCGGTGTATTCATTATTTTTATCCATTTTTATTTTTAAAAACTTACGTAATTTAACAATAGATTCATAGGGAAGCTAGCTTTAATCATACTGAATTAAAATCATGATATTATTAGGAAATATTGACTCAATTTAGGAAAATATGAGGCAACATAACGAGAGTTTATTAGTTTTAATCATTGGCACTCTCACTATCCTGTATGGCTTCTTTAATTTCATTGGAAGTCAATGGACCCTCGTGTCACCTTTTTTATTGAAACTTTCGCCGGAAGGGTTGCTTACTTATATCTCACTCGGCTTTACCCTTGCTGGAATGGGTCTAATCAGTACACGTGTCGAAGCGAAAATTACAAAAACACTCAAAATTTTATGTGGCTTAGCTCTGATTGTTATTGCGTTTTTTACCATCATGGAAAAATTAGTCCCACTGCAATTAGGTCTTAGTGAAGGCATAATGAAACAATCATTTAGGTCTAGTTGGAATTTTCCTAATAATCTGTCAGTCGCCTTTCTTTTGATTGGTATTGATTTTGTTCTCCTCTCTGCACTATTACAAAAACCAGCTATTAATATTATTCATTTAACATTAGTTTCTTTAATTTTCTTCCTAGGATTGGTCGGCATCCTCAGTAATTTATTAAATCTCAAATTATTTTTTGTATGGTATGAGCATGTTCATCTAGGTGTAATACCCTCATTTATTATCCTTGTTTTTAGTTTAGGGTTATATTTAACCGGCCAGCAGTACCTTCAATATGCATACCTCAGTACGGAGCAAATAACACGGAAAATTTCTCTAGCCAGTATCGCTATTTTATTTGCAACCACGATGACTGTAGGTTTTACCTGTTTTTCTATTATGATGCAGCAATACAATAATTCTATTCAGCAATCATTGCATGCCTCTTTGCGCGATCGCAATGCACTCATCCAAGCTGACTTAAATTATCCTATAACTGAAATGAATACTCTTTTATTGAGTTCATTTTTTAAAAACTTCCTTCTATCTACGCCAGCTCAAATTAACCAATTGGCAGAATTATTTATTGCGGAAGGTTTTTCTGGAGTGAGTATAACGGGTCCTCAGAATGAAATCCTTGTACAAAAAGGTAAATTCATTTCCGCTCCAATTGGTTCATTTCCTGTAAAACTTTCATTACCCGCGGAATTAGTATGGCAAAAAAATATGATTGCTTTACGCTTAACAAACACACTCATGTCTCCAAAGGGGGTCATCAAATTAAAAGTTGAATGGCCTTTAAAAGCACTCACATCCTTATTTACCACCAACAAAGACCCTGTCAGAGAATTAGTCATGTGCTCCCCCGTACCGCAAGGAGCAACTTGTATAACGTCTGTTTTGTTTCCTAAAATACTAATCATTCCTAAAACCATTAATAGCATCAAGTTGCCCCCTTTTTATGCTTTTGAAAGAAAATCAGGACTTAGAAGCACTGTTGATTATAGGAATCGCCGAATTTTTGGCGCCTATGCACCCGTAGGAGAAACGGGCCTCGCTCTCGTTTATAAAATTGACCTCGCTAGTGTTTTTCTAAATGCTTTCTCTACAATTAAATTACTATTTCCAATTATTATTCTAGCAATCCTGGGTGGGATTATTTTACTTTACACGCAAGTTGTGCCTATCATTCGTCGTCTGAGTTATTCAGAATATTTAGCTAACCTGAGACAGCAGCAAGCTCAAACAAGTAAAGCTAAACTAAAAAAAATTACTCGTTTACAACAAACTCTGCTTGATAACGCTAATTTCACCATCATTTCATGTAATAGCCATGGCATTATTCAAACTTTCAACAAGACCGCTGAGCAGATGCTTGGCTATCGTGCAAAAGAAGTTGTTGGAAAAGCGACACCTCTAATTTTTCATGACATGGATGCTATTAAAAAAAGAGCACTTGAACTTTCACAAGAACTACAACTTACTGTGGCCCCCGGTCTTGACACACTTTTAGCTAAGGCAAAAGTAAATGGTGTTGATACACATGAATGGGAATACATTAAAAATGATGGCACCCGCATTCCCATTCAACTTTCTATATCAGAATTGCATGATAAATCAGGCAAAACGACGGGCGCGCTCATTACAGGATTAGATTTAACTGATCGAAAAAGATTGGATCGATTAAAAAATGAATTTATTTCCACGGTGAGCCATGAATTGCGCACGCCTTTAACATCTATTCATGGCTCCATTGCCCTACTTACAGGCGGCGCTTTGGGGGAACTACCACCGGAAACATATAACTTATTAATGATTGCTAAAAACAATAGTGAGCGTTTAATCAGACTCATTAATGATATTTTAGATGTTGAAAAAATCGAATCGGATAAATTCAGATTTCATTCAGAACCCCTTATGTTAGATGAGCTGATCACTCAAGCAGTCGTTGAAATGGAGTCCTTTGCAACGAAGCATCAAGTTGACATTCAAATTTTAGGTAATACTTTAGATGCTCAAATTAACGGTGACCATGATCGTTTACTCCAAGTACTAACCAACCTCATTTCCAATGCGATTAAATTTTCTCCAAAACATGGCATTGTATCTATTGAACAAATTCAATTAACCGATCGAATTGTCCGCACGTTAGTATCAGATAGCGGGCCTGGTATTCCTGCAAATTTCCACGGCAGAGTTTTTCAGAAATTCGCTCAAGCCGATTCTGGCACGACTAAAAAGTATGGAGGTACTGGATTAGGACTAAGTATTAGTAAAGCTATTATTGCTAAACATGGTGGAATTATTCACTTTGATTCACAACCCCACAAGAGAACCACATTTTATTTTGACTTACCTATTGCCAAAAAAGCACCCATTGTTACTTTGACAGAAAAACCCATTGATAAAATCTGTACTATTCTCATTTGTGAAGCGGATGTCAATATTGCGGCTTCCTTTAATTACATTTTTATTGAAAATAATTTTCATTCTATTGTCACTTCCAACGCAATGGATGCGAAAAAATATCTTAATCGACAAAATATTGATATTGTCTTGCTGGGTTTAGATTTACCTGATGAAAGTGGAATTGATTTTATTCATGATATAAAAAGTAGCCTTAATGAAAAATTAATACCTACTATCCTTGCAGCTGCAAAGACTAATTCGCAAAAAAATATAATTCAAGGAACCGCGATACATATTATCGACTGGATAGAAAAAACGATCAATATGAGTCAATTACAAAATACCGTCACAATGCTTAAAAATTATTTGGAAGTGGTAAATTTAAAAATCTTACATGTGGAAGATGATCATGATCTCTCAACCATTGTCAAATCGCTTTTAAAGGATGAAGGTACATTAAGTAATGCTGCTTCTTTAAAACAAGCAAGAGAAGCTTTACTCCGTAATGATTTCGATTTAGTTATTCTTGACATGAAATTACCAGATGGCTTAGGGGTTGAATTAATCCCCCTAATCAGTCAACAGCATTTGCCTGTTATATTTTTTACTGCTTATGAACTTACAAATGATGATATCTACCAATTAAAAGAACTTCTTCTGCGAGCCGAAATGTCTAATGAAGAGTTATTAAACACAATTAAAATTGCACTTAATGCACCGATAGCAATGACCATAGATGAAAAAATTGAGTAAGCTCAGAGGAATGTGACTACACCATGAAGGAATGAAGATGAAATTACTTCCTTTTAAATCATCTAAACCTGGCACCATTGGAACGGAACTTGAAATTCAATTGGTGAATCCCCACTCAGGCGATCTTATCGCAGGCGCAAAAGCTTTGATGCGACAGATTGAAGAAAGTTCTTTTGCCGAACTTATCAAACCTGAAATAACTCAAAGCATGATTGAAATTAATTCGTCACCGCATCACACTGTCTTCGCTTTAGAAAAAGAACTTCTTGCGATCCAGCATTATTTATTAATCCAGGGTGAGATGATTGGTATCGATTATGCAGGCGGCGGCACCCATCCTTTTCAAAAATGGATGATGAGAAAAATTTATCCCACAAAACGATTTAAACTTCTTTCACGTCAATATCGATCTCTATCGAAACTCTCTACAGTTTTTGGCTTACACATTCATTATGGTTGTGAAAATCCAACCGATGCAATTTACCTCACGCATGCATTAGCTCGCTACATTCCTCAATTCATTGCCTTGAGTGCGTCGTCTCCCTTTAATGAAGGTGTGGATACGGGTTTTTGTTCATCGCGCGCTAATATTTTTAATGTCTATCCTTCGAGCGGCGTTATCCCCTACTTGCCTGATTGGAAATCCTTTTCAACATTTTTTTATAAAATGAAACGATTTGGTATTATTAAGAATATGAAGGATTTTTATTGGGATATCAGACCAAAGCCTGAATTTGGTACTGTAGAAGTTCGTGTTTGTGATATGCCCTTAACAATCCATAAGGCGATGATCATAACCGCATATTTACAGGCTTTGGGTGCTTACCTGATCAGTGAGCGTCCCATCAAACTTCAACCGGATTTTTATATTTTGCAAGATTACAACCGCTTTCAAGCAATGCGCTATGGTTTTGAGGGCATATTCATTAATGCAAGTAATAATACAAAAATATCTATTGCTGATGATATTTTTGACACGTTGGATTTAATTCAAGCATACAGTCAAAAGTTAAACCTAGAAAAATATTTAGCTGAGGTAAAGCAGTCAGTCATGCAGAAAAAAAATGATGCTACTCTTCTACGACGATTACTTAAGCAAACAGGATCTTTTGCTAAATTAGTTGAAATGCAATGTACAATTTGGAAAAAAAATAGTTATTGATTTTTTATTAACGGAATAAATTATGTTGAATGTTGAAATAAAAAATGCCTTACAAGACACTCCACTTTGCAAATATTTAAATTTGGCAGAATTGGAAAAACTTGTGGCGCAATGTGAATTGCGCATTTACGCTTCAGGAGATTTGATTTTAGAGCAAGGCAAAAAAAATATTGGAATGTTTATTATCCTAGATGGTATAGCCTTGGTCACAGCCAAAGTATTAGGAGAAGCAGGTACCTATCTCGCTACACTCAGTCGGGGTAATTTATTTGGAGAAATTGGCTTAATTGATCAAGGGCCCTGCGCAACTTCAGTTGTAGCAAGCACTACTATTTCGTGTTTGCACGTATCCAACAAATATTTTGCCATGCTCGCTATTTTACTCCCAGAGATTAAATATAAAATTTCTTGCGTCATTGCATTTGAAGTCATTAACCGTTTACAAATGCTCTATCAAAAAATTACTGGCATTATTAATAACACTGATATGACAACACGCTCTTTATTTGGTGAAGTTATTCAATCACTTCATCGTCCGAGTCTTATTTCCTTCGCAGAGTGTTTAGTATCGCGCGAAGAATTACGTCAAGCTTCATTATTTGAAGATTTTACTCATGAAGAATTTGAAACTATCTTATCTACCGCTGTGTTCATAAAAACAAGTCCGCAATGCACTTTAATTCATGAAAATGAAAAAGATGCTGCATGTTACCTGGTACTTAAGGGTGCCGTCCAATCGGGTATTATTCATAATAACAAATCAGCAAAATTATCTGTTATAGGTCCCATTCAATTTTTTTGCGGCCTATCGCTTGCTTCTGATAATCAAAATGAACTTTATAATTTTACAACCTGTGAACGTGCAATTTTAATGCAGTTTACTCAAGATCAACTTCAGCGTTTGCAACGTCATCATACTGTTTTATGGTATAAAATTTTTGATTGGATTTGCAAATCTTTGGTCGCACTGGAACGATCGGTTGACAAATTAGATGTGCGTTTAAAAAGCGAACTTTATAATAGGTGATTTTATGTGTCGCGTTTTATCTTATCTAGGTAAACCTATTTTGATCGAAGAATTACTCTATAAGACAGACAATTCTTTTATCAAGCAAAGTTACTACCCAAAATACATGTCAAAATTATTAAATCTAGCAGGCTTTGGCATGAGTGCATGGGAAAATATTTCGCACGCTCCAAGTTTGCCTTTCATCTATAAAACCCCGCAATTACCTTTTTACGATGAAAACTTACGTAATCTTGCGAAAAAAATTATGCCTTCTTGTTTTTTAGCGCACATCCGTGGTGTACCCTATTCTGAAAAACAGGTGGTATCGCTTCAAAATGTGCACCCTTTTATTTTTGAAGGATCCAATATTGCTCTCGCACACAATGGCATATTAACTGATTTTGACCGCATG
Organism: Gammaproteobacteria bacterium; assembly: GCA_013816845.1. Lineage (NCBI taxonomy): Bacteria > Pseudomonadati > Pseudomonadota > Gammaproteobacteria > Gammaproteobacteria bacterium. The sequence continues at coordinate 130,858 of JACDDU010000004.1, read as the reverse complement.
AAATATAGTCTGCTGGAATACATTCTTCCTGCTTATCAAGGATGTATTCATGGCACCACGGATAGCGAATGGATTTATGCGGTTTTCTTGTCGCAGCTTTCTCATCCCTTAAGCAGCTTTGAACCAACTGATGTATCAGCAGCTATTATAAAAACATTAAAAATTTTGCAACGTGTACGACAACAATACAATATTGCAGTTACTTCTCCCATCAATTTATTTATTTCCAATGGGGAATTTATTGCTGCGACCCGCTTTGTTTTCGATTACGGTTGGCACCCTACCGATAACCATCTCGCAACTCATTTTACGTACCACTCGCTTTGGTACACCTATGGGGAAAGTTATGGCTACTATGATGATGAATACAAAATGAAAGGCACAAAAAAGAAAAATAGTATTATCATTGCCTCGGAGCCATTAACAGAAGACACAACGACGTGGATAGAGGTACCTGAATACACATTAATTATGGCCTATCCAGAACAAGGGGAAATTAAAATTATTTCGCAGGATATACAATTATAAAATTAAATTTATATAAAATTGTATGATTGATTTAGACTATGCTCTCATCTGAGGTTGAACCAAAAAAATTGTTGTCCGCTGCACAATACCCTAAGACATGATTATTTTTGCTTGAATCAACTCCAGGGAATAAACTTAATTTCAGTAACTGTGCAATGGGTAATCGTTTCTTGAGGATGAATCCGCAACATTTAAAAAGCTTATGCTAAGACAGTCTTAGCCCTCGGAATCCAGCGGCAAATATTTCTTATGCACATCAGAATAAGTAAATATTTCCCCTTTACCAATGTCAAAAAACCATAAGTGAATCATTAACTTCTTTTGATTTACGCGCTCTTTAATCCAAGGAAAGGTAAGGCAGTTTGCGTAAGAATGGTGGAGAGCCAGTTTAGCATAGTCATCTGGTTCATGGTCGTCTGCCTGGGGCGTTTTGATCAGGGATACCCAATTGGTAATGAAGTCGTTGTGGCTTGCATTATTCCCCTCAAGCAGGGCTTGAATACCACCGCACTGGCTGTGACCTAACAAAATAATATGCTCTACCGCTAAATAACATACACCAAATTCTAATGCAGCACTGGTACCGTGATGCCCTTCATCAATTTCATAGGGAGGGATAATATTTGCGACGTTGCGCACAACAAATAAATCACCCGGATCACATTGCAAAATTAAAGCCGGATCAACCCGTGAATCACAACAAGCGACAACCATAACCTCAGGTTGTTGCCCATAGTAAGAAAGATATTGCATAACAGATTCGGCACCATTCGCATATTGATCCCTAAAAGCGCGATACCCTTGTAACATTTTCATAAAATCTTTTTTCATCGTCATTTTAAATTCATTCCTACTTTAAATGCAGTTAACCCTTATTCACGTCTTTTTGCATTGAGCACACTTGGAACATGCTGTAAAAGAAGGAGTGCTTTCTTAAGCTGGTCGCGTGAATCAATTTCAACGGTAATATAAATTTCAATTTCTTGTGGATTTAAACATTTTTGGGTTTGCAAACCAAGTACATTAATTTTCTCTCCGGCAAGAAGGGTTGTAATATCACGCAGCATTCCTGTCCGGTCTTGCACATGAAGCAACAAATCTACTGGATATTTACCCGTTAATTCTTCGCCCCAATTGACTTCGATTATACGTTCTTGATTAATATCTTTGGCGCTTGGCATGTTTTTACAATCTTGGCGGTGAATACTAATCCCACGGTTGCGCGTAATATAACCTATAATATTATCGCCTGGCAGAGGCTTACAGCATTGGGCCATCTGGGTTAAAAGATTATTAACACCCAAAATTTGAATATGAGATGAAGTCTGCTGAGGAGCATGGGGAAGTGGGGTTAGCTGAATAGGCTCGCGTAATGGCGGTTTAACAAAATGAATAACTTGCGCTACTTTCACATCACCGGTGCCGATGGCATTCAACAAATCATCTGCATGTTTATAATTAAATTTTGCTGCTAGCAGGGCTAAATCAGGACGTTCATGGATATTAGCTTTTTTTAATTCTTTATCTAATAACTCACGCCCCGCAAAAACATATTGCAACGCATCTTTCATTCTGAACCAATGTTGCGCTTTTGCACGAGCACGCGCAGATTTGATATAACCTGATTGAGGATTCAACCAATCTCGACTGGGGTTAGCATGCTTTGCAGTTAAAATTTCGACGCGATCCCCAGTTTGTAATTGATAGGTTAATGGCACAATATTGCCTGCAATTTTAGCACCTCGACAGCGATGGCCTACTTCACTATGAATATGGTAAGCAAAATCAAGTGGGGTCGACCCTTGTTGTAAATTAACGATATCACCCATCGGGGTAAAAACATAAACTTGATCTGCAAATAAATCGAGTTTTTGAGGTTCATTAGCTTCAGTTGAAATTTCTTTTTGCCACGCCATCACTTGCCGTAATAATGCAATTTTAGATTCATAATGAGCAGATTGCGTTCCACCTTCTTTATATTGCCAGTGTGCCGCAACCCCTAACTCAGATTCTTGGTGCATTTGATGCGTACGGATTTGCACTTCAACAAAACGATTATCTGGACCCAGCAAAACAGTGTGAATTGATCGATAGCCATTGGCTTTGGGTTGAGAAATATAATCATCAAATTCTTCTAACACTTGCGGCCAATGATTTTGTAAAACGCTTAATACGGTATAGCACTCATTGACACTATCAACTAAAACCCGCAAAGCGCTAATGTCATATATTTCATCAATTGACGCTTGTTTGCGTGTCATTTTTTTGTAAATACTATAGATATGTTTAACGCGACCATGAATTTTAAAATCTTGAACTTGCGCTTGCTTTAATAAAGTCGAAACCATATCCATCACATTTTGAATATAAACTTCTCTTTCTTGACGTTTGGTAGCCAGAGATTTGGCAATGGTTGAATAAACTTCCGGTTCTAAATAACGCAGACATAAATCTTCAATTTCCCATTTAAGCTGCCAAACGCCCAAGCGATTGGCGAGAGGTGCAAAAATTTCTAATGTTTCTTGCGCTAAATGTTTCTTAACACTTTCTTCAGACGTTTTAATGTCATGCAACTGCCAAACACGCTCGGCAAGAATAATTAATACTGCACGAACATCTGTCACCATGGCTAATAACATTTTGCGCAAATTTTCCATTTGCGCAGCACCGCGTTGACGCATGCTTTTAATGCCAAAAAGTGATTCCATTTGGATGAGGTCAGTGAGTAATTTCGTCATGCTCTCACCTAAACGATCATTAACCTCAGCCAGTGTAATCTCATTGTTTTTATAACCAGGAAAAAGAAGTGCGGCACAAAGCGTTTCACTATCTAACTCCATATCTCGCAAAATATCCGCAATACTGATCCCTTTGATTAATTGCGGAGACGTAGAATCTTTAAATAAAGTAATGGCGGTGCGAAATTGATCAACATCCGCAGACTGACGTTCGTTTTGAATTTGATCAAGCCAAACAAAAGGATCTGGATGATGTGAGTACCGCTTGACCATAGGATGTCCGAATGAAGTACAAATAATTATAATTTAAAACCGGAACGAAACGCCAAATGCTCGCTGTTCTTGTCTTAAAAATTCAACCGGTAAAAGGTTAAGTTTTTCATATTTTTTTATAATGTCACCCAGTTCGCCATTACGCAAGGCTTGTAATTCACTCGAGGTTAAATTCACCTTAGAACCATTCTGTAACATTTTTTGAAATTTATTGACAGCACTTTGCTTTTCACCAAAAGTAAAACCAAAGTTAATACCAAAAAATTTATATCGGCAATATTTTTGATCGCCCTTAGCTTCCCGTGATTTCTGAGCCAAATAAAGTTTAAGTTTATCTTCTAATTCCCTTAATCCAAATTGATGATGATGAAAGCTAATGGTTTGCACCAAGGAAGTGACCAATGGCGATTCATTGGTAAAAGGTTGCGTTTTTTGCACTCTTTCCTTTTTGTCTGACTTTCTGAGTAATACATCATCCCAGCTTTCTCCATCTGAGTTTTCTTCTTGGTAGACATGAATTAATTTTTCTAAATCAATTATTTTTTGTTTCGAAATTTTCGAAATACTTTCGATTAATTCGTGTTTAAAATGATTGAGCGTCATGATGTCTTGATTGTCATCAACTAAATCTAATTTTGGTAAATACAATAAAGAATTTTGAATCCATAATAATTGTTCTTTATTAATTAACACATTTGCTTTTGGAGGTCTCCCAGCCAGCCTAGTCCGAAAATGATCAATCGTTTGATGAACTTCATCACTTATCCTAAGCTCAATTTGATTTCCACTTAATAGGTCCAAGTAAGTTGAAATAATTGTCACCAAATTATTTGGGATAATATATTCATTTAAGCTAGACTGCATTTTTAAAATAAATTCGCGTTCGTGTCGAGTTGCACTTGGCGCAAAGTCCAAAAGAGATTTTTCAATAAGTTGCAAAGCCTTCTCAGGCCTTACTATCTGATCATACAACGTCACATGATTAAACATTATACTTCTCTTAGAATAGGATTATTCCTTCTTTAAGTTTAACGTATTAATATTAAATTTTTATGAAGCGCATGCATCCCTAAGCGATTGATTTTAATGAATTATTATATTGACAGGTAGGAAAGCTTATTAAAAAAAGGTAGGATAGGACAAAATTTATAATAAAAAAAGATTGGGGAATTTCCGTTATGCTGCCCTCTCGCTCTGATAATCTGATTTCGCCTAACAATCAAACCCTATTCCATCGGTTTGATCAATTACTCAACGATATCGATGCGCAAATCCATTATCTTTCAATCCTTAGTCAAGAACTGACCCAAACCAAAATTACGCAACTGGATGTTTTTTTAAAAACTGTTAAGACGTTAAATGAAAGTGCCCCCCTGGGAGTTAATCCTGCTTTAAAAAACCTTGTTATTGCCAGTTACCCAAGTCTCAGAGACATCATTTTAAGAAAAATTCCTGAACCTAATCAGTGGTCAAAATTTCAAATTGAATTTGAAAAACAATGGGATCAAACTTTAAGAAATAAAAATTATTTATGGCTAATCCATCGCCAAGAAAATAATGAAGATAAAGCTTTGAAAGAGAATTTCTTGCAACTTCTTCAAACCCTCGCCAATGTTAGTCATGGTAAAGTTTGTTTTGACTTAAATAAAAAATTCATTCATCACGTTAAGAAGCAAGTCAAACGATTGGTTCCTATCATTGAGGATATTAAACAAAATTGCACAGACCTAACTCATCCTTTGCCAAGCGCTGATTTAGATGAAGCCATTAACGATGCTTATCGAGATTTGCAAATTAGTACAAAAAAATTCAAGCAAAAAATAAAAATTTCAGTCGATTCTCATAAACAAGATATAATTAACTTTAACAATTCTTTAGCGAGGATCGAGCAAGATCTTACTCAACTTAAATGTGAAACTATTCAGCTTATCAATCAAATTACTTCGGTGTGTAGTGAATTAAAAGAAGAAAAAATGATACTCATTAGGGAAGCTCAGAACCCTAATCCAACGCAACATGAACTTTCTGCTTTATTAAATAAATTTTTATTATTTCAGAAAAAAACGCAACTTCTTCCGGCTATCGAGGACAACGCACTACGCGCAAGAATGAATGCCGATCTCAGACGAATTAATCAATCCTTATTAGACAAAATAAATTTAATGGAGAAAGACTTAAGAGCGCTTAATCTTTCTATCAATCAGCATAGAAACAGCATAGCAACTTCACAAATTCCAATCGATCGACATCCTTATATTCACCTTGCCGAAGCGTTGAAGCGTCTCTATCAAAATTTAGAAAGCACGAAACAAGATTATAATAAAAAACAAATTATGCGTTTAAAAGATATCCATGCTGATTCGACACAAAATTTAACTTTGTTAAGCGAGGCAATACAATATCTACAAGAATATGAAAGTATATCGGCCCAGATCCAGAGTCGCCATTATCCTGAAGCACAAACGTTAGACAATATATACACCGATGTGGATAAAGTTATTGATCGACTTGCGTATTTAATTGATAATTTTCTTGGCAATTTGCGGGAAGCATTTCCTAATACGCAACAAGCTTATGATGAACAAACAAAAGCAACTGAAAAATCAGTCTCCCATCTTAAAAATAAAATTTTCTCTACCAATCAATCGTTAAACGAATTTCCCACTATTGTACGTAATAAATTATTATATGACATCGATACCGTAAAACAAAAACTAAACCGCATTTTATTAAATTCATTCTCAAATTTTTATCAAATCATTTCTCTTTATCGCAATCGGAATGCTAATCAATTGATTCACGCTGTGTTTACTGATTGGCTAACTTTTGAAGTTACCCGTATCAATTTAATTTCTCATAAATTTTATCTGGCTCAATTAGAACGTTTTCGGCGCAATGAAATTGATATCTTAGAAAGACATCTAACGCAGCTTGACTTTCAACTTGTTATGTTTAATGCAGAGCTACCTCAAGAATTCATGAATAGCCCGCTACTAAACTCGCTAAAACAATTAAATGATCTTTCTGATGAAGCCCATGCTGATATTGAGATGTGGCTAGCTAATTTTCCGCATCAAACTAAAGCACAACTCTTAGCAATGCAAAATACCATTGTGTTATTAACTATCAAAGTCAAAACCGAATTAGCACAATTTGATAAAGCCGTAAATGAGGCACGTTTGCGACGCATTGAACAGGACAAAGGCGGGTTGCAACCTCGTGTTACTGAACCAGACAAAACAGATCAATATGAAGCCTATCAGACACGCAATTTTCTATTGAATGAAACCAAGAAATATAGCGAAACGCCTGCCATTCAAACAAATAAAAACAAGCAAGCGCTTTTACAAAGTCTGATCAACACATTAGCTGATGACAAAATGACGCCTGCAGAACAAGTATCCCACTATTTTGAATTATACGATATGCACCATGCGCAAATAGCGCCACATGATCGTTATGCTTTAACCACTTGGTTAAAAAAACTTGTCTGCTTTATTTTGCCTTTTAATTCAATTAAACATTATTTCTATTCAAATGAAGAAGTGTTCACTCAGTTAGAAACGCAGGTTGATTTGTCAAAGAAGGCTTTTGCAACACACCCTGTCAATCCTACGCACCATCATATTGCCCAAAATCTTGCAAACCAAGATGCTGCGCAACAAGCGCCCAAGATTATTGAGGCCAATGATAATCATTATGTCACCCAATGGAAAAACGGGGAAAAACCAAAAGACAAACCACAATATCCATTTTTTAAACAACCTATTGTTACGCTCAAAGTTGCATCTTCTGTAGACCGGGACCTCACCTCGCAGCAAACTCTATATACACCGCTTTGACACCCAGAATTTCTAGCTTAAGAAATCTCTTGGACATTACTCACCCTAAGACCTAAAATCCTTAATAATGGAAAAAAGGAGTGAACAACTATGAGTATGCGCAATCCAGCAGGTTTAAAGGGCTTTGAATTTCTTGAATTTTCAACCCATCAACCCACGCTTCTCGAAGCACAATTTAAATCGATGGGATTTTCAGAACATGGGAAACATAAAACGCACCCAATAACACTTTACCAACAAAATGATATTCGGTTTCTTGTTAACTTAACTGAAAATAGTATGGCCCGACCTTTTGCCAAAGAACATGGTCCGTGTGTAACCGCAATGGGTTTTCGAGTCGATGATGCGCTCAAAGCTTTCCAATATGTACTTGAACAGGGTGCAACTCCCTACGAGCCTCAGGAAGGTGAAATCAAAGTATATAATGCACCTGCTATTTATGGTGTAGGAGGCAGTCTTATCTATTTTGTTGATCAGCATCACGGCGTACCTAATTATGCGCAACAATTTTCTTTCCGACCTTCACAAAATTTACAAGTCGCTTCAGCCGGCTTGACTTATATCGATCATGTTACACACAATCTTCATCGCGGTAATATGACAACTTGTGCTGACTTTTATACACGTTTATTTAATTTTTATGAAGTTCGATATTTTGATATTGAAGGTCGTTTAACCGGTTTAAAAAGTAAAGCAATGACCAGTCCCTGCGGAAAAATTCGTATTCCTTTAAATGAATCTTCTGATGATCAATCCCAAATTGAAGAATTTTTAAAAGATTTTAATGGGGAAGGCATCCAACATATCGCTTTAGGTACCGATAATATTTATGAGAGCGTTCAAACCTTGCATCAACATGGCTTGGCCTTTTTGGATACGCCAGATACTTACTACGATTTAATCGAAAAACGTTTACCCGATCATGGTGAACCTCTGGAGGCATTAAAAGCAAATCGTATTTTAATTGATGGCAATACGACAGATGAAAGAAAAATATTATTACAAATTTTTACGCAAAATATGTTAGGACCCGTCTTTTTCGAAATCATTCAACGTAAAGGTGATGAGGGATTTGGTGAAGGGAACTTTCGCGCTTTATTTGAATCAATTGAACTCGATCAAATTCGACGTGGTGTGCTTCAAGAGGTAAAAGCATGAAATTAGCGACGCTAAAAGGTAAAAATCGTGATGGTCAACTAGTTGTGGTCAGCAAAGATTTAGCTCTCGCTTGTCTAGCTACAGATATTGCTGCGACGATGCAATTCGCACTCGATCACTGGCAGCAGTGTCAAAGTAAGTTAGCAGCGCGTTACGATGCTTTAAACGCAGGTGAATGGAAAGATACCCTTCCTTTTCAACCCAAAGAACTCGCCTCTCCATTGCCCCGCGCCTACCAATGGGTTGATGGCAGTGCTTATGTTAACCATGTTGAATTGGTTCGCAAAGCCCGCGGTGCAACGATGCCAGATAATTTTTGGCATGATCCACTTATGTATCAAGGTGGTTCGGATACTTTCCTGGGTCCCCATGATGATATTGTGTTACACGACGAAGCTTGGGGATTAGATTTCGAAGGGGAAGTAGCCGTTATTACGACTGATGTCGATCTAGGAGCGGATGAAAGTGAAGCAGAAAAATCAATTTGTCTTTTGATGTTAGTCAATGATATTTCGCTACGTAATTTAATTCCTAATGAATTGGCCAAAGGTTTCGGATTTTTTCATAGCAAACCTTCAAGTGCATTTTCTCCCGTCGCAGTAACAACTGATGAGCTTATGCCCGATTGGGATGGTAGGAAAATTAACTTACCGCTTGTGAGTCATTTGAATGGCAATTTATTTGGGCAACCGCAAGCCGGGTGCGATATGACTTTTGATTTCCCGCGGTTAGTTGCGCACGCTGCTAAAACAAGGAGACTGAGTGCCGGAACCATTATTGGGTCAGGCACCGTTTCTAATTATGATCGCTCCCGCGGCTCATCATGTATTGCCGAACAACGCATGCTTGAAACCATTGCAGAGGGGCAACCCAAAACACCATTTATGCGCGTCGGCGATCACATTCGTATAGAGATGTTTGATACGCGTAACCATTCAATTTTTGGATCAATTGATCAACGTATCGTTGGAGAAAAATGATAATGGAAATGCTTAAATTATTCGATTATTTTCGTTCTACCGCCTGTTTTCGAGTGAGAATTGCCCTTAATTTAAAAGCGCTTTCTTATGAATGCATACCTATCCATTTATTAAAAAATGGCGGTGAACAAAATTCTCCGCACTATGCAGCGATTAATCCACAAACGTTAGTGCCGACTTTGCAAGACGGAGAATTCACTTTGAGTCAATCGCTTGCGATTATTGAATACTTAGAGGAAAAATTCCCCCAACCACCTTTATTGCCAGTTGATCTCGATTTAAAATCCCAAATTCGCTCGTTTGCACTTGCCATTGTTGCTGATACGCATCCCCTTAATAACTTGCGCGTTCTTCATTATTTAACGCAGGAATTTCATATTACAGAAGAACAAAAACAAGTGTGGTACCACCATTGGATTAACAAAACATTTAGTGGGCTTGAAAAAATGCTGAATGCACCAACACACCAATCTAAATTTTGTTTTGGTGATACCCCAACGCTTGCTGATGTTTGTCTTGTTCCGCAAATGTATAATGCAAGACGATTCCATTGCGACTTAAGTTCATTTTCCACCCTTATGAAAATTGATACGCACTGTCAAACTTATCCTGCATTTCAAGAAGCATTCCCTACCGATGCTGCAGCATAAAATTAAAAAGGAAACGGCTATGAGAATTGATTTTCGCCACCTAGCCAATAGCAGTTTACAAAATTTAATCCCATATCAACCGGGCAAACCCATCGAAGAATTAGAGCGGGAACTTGGAATTACTTCTTCTATCAAATTAGCAAGTAACGAAAATCCCCTCGGGGCTTCTTCGTTAGCGATTCAAGCCATGCAAGCAGCGCTGCGTGATGCACACATCTATCCTGACGGAAGTTGTTACGATTTAAAAAATGTTTTAGCACAACGACTTGAAATACAATCCAACCAAATTACGGTTGGCAATGGCTCAGAAAATATTCTTGAATTAATTGTGAAGGCTTATTTGCATAAAGGTGATACCGCTATAATCTCTGAATATGCTTTTTTAACCATTCCCATTTTATTACAGAGTTATGGTGTGAGTGCGAAAGTTATTCCGGCTGAGCTTTGGGGGCATAATATCAAGCAAATGGTCGCGGCGATTGATGAAAAAACTCGTGTATTATTCTTAGTTAATCCAAATAATCCAACGGGCACTTATACCAATGCAGAAGATTTTCAATATTTACTAGATCATGTGCCTCAAGATGTATTGATTGTTGTTGATGAAGCCTACAGTGAATATATTACCCTTGCTGATTACCCTAATACTTTGGCTTTACTTCATAACTATCCGAACGTTGTTCTCACCCGAACCTTCTCTAAAGTCTATGGACTTGCTGCCCTCCGTCTAGGCTATAGCGTTTCATCACCTGAGATTGCCGACATGTTAAATCGTGCGCGACTTCCATTTAATGTTAATTCTATCGCTATCAAAGCTGCTTGTGCTGCATTAAGTGATGCCGACCATCTCAATAAAAGTTTGCAATTAAATATTACCGGTATGCAACAAATTGAAGATTATCTCAAACAACATCAAATTCCCTACATTCCATCTATTGGTAATTTCATTACCGTAGACGTAGGCAATGGTCTTTCTGTTTATCAAAAATTCTTATTAGAAGGTGTCATTATCCGACCCTTACAGGCTTACCACATGCCTCGCCATATTCGCATTACCATTGGCACTCAAGAACAGAATGAACGATTTTTACGTGCTTTCCATCATATAATGTAGAGGATATTTTGTGACTGAACTTGATTATCAACAAGGTTTAGGCAACTACTTTGAAACGGAAGCTTTAGCTGGCGCTTTAGTGAGAGGACGTAACTCACCACAAAAAGTTCCTTTCGGATTGTTTGCAGAACAACTTTCGGGAAGCGCTTTTACTTCTCCCCGACATACTAATTTGAAAAGTTGGCTTTACCGAATAAGACCCTCTGTGCTCCATCAAGAATTCGAACGTGTATCCCATTCTTATTTAGCAGGACCACCTTTTTCAAAAGAAATAACGCCACCCACTCAAATGCGTTGGAATCCATTGCCTGAGCAGGCCGAGTGTAATTTCATTGAGGGGTTATTCACCCTGGGCGGCAATGGCTCAATTGAAATGCAAACAGGTTGTGCCATTCATTTATATTGCGCAACGCAATCTATGGAAAATACTTTTTTTTATAATGCTGATGGTGAAATGCTTATTGTACCGGTTGAAGGTGCAATTTTATTTAAAACTGAATTGGGACATTTAAAAGTTTCCCCAGGCGAAATTATTGTGATTCCGCGGGGTATTAAATTTCAAGCCCACTTACTCAATCCTCATGCGCGCGGTTACGTTTGCGAAAATTATGGCTTACCCTTTCGACTACCGGAGTTGGGAACCCTGGGGGCGAATGCACTCGCGAATCCGCGTGATTTCCAAATTCCCTATGCTTATTACGAAGATCGGATCGGACAATTTACATTACTTGCTAAATTTCAAGGTCACTTATGGCAAGCTAAAATTAATCATGCCCCCATGGACGTAGTTGCTTGGCATGGTACGTATGCACCTTATAAATATCAACTCAGCTTATTTAATACGGTGAATACCGTCAGTTATGATCACCCCGATCCTTCTATTTTCACTGTCCTTACCTCACCCTCTGCGCATCAGGGCATTGCAAATGTGGATTTTGTTATTTTTCCACCCCGATGGATGGTGGCTGAAGCGACTTTCCGTCCACCGTATTATCACCGTAATATAATGAGTGAATTCATGGGGCTTATTAAAGGCGTTTACGATGCAAAACAAAACGGATTCATCCCAGGAGGCGCTAGTTTGCATAACTGTATGTCAGCACATGGGCCTGATACTGCAGCCTATGAGCAAGCCGTGCAGCGTGATTTAAGTCCGGAATATTATGATGATACATTAGCATTTATGTTTGAATCACGGCATGTTTTTCAACTAACCAGTCAAGCCTTAAATGCCCCCTTCCGTCAAAAAAATTACCTATCTTGTTGGGAAGATTTAAAATCTAATTTTTGTCTTGAAAAAGGGTAATATATATTAATAAATACAAAAAAGGCCGCACGGTATGGACAAAAAAAAAGCATCTCAATACGTAGCAAAAGCGACCGACAGTCATGGAAATGTCGCTTATACCGATGATGAAAATGCCATATGGCATGAACTCATAACTCGCCAAATGCCTATTTTACAAAATCGAGCCTGCAAAGAATATATGCAAGGCCTTGAGTTACTCAATTTTCATCATGATAAGATTCCACAATGTAATGAAGTGTCTGCGATTTTGCAAAAGACAACAGGCTGGACGCTAGAACCTGTTCCAGCGTTGATCCCTTTTGATAAATTTTTTGAATTACTCGCTAATAAAAAATTTCCTGCTGCAACTTTCATTCGTAAACGCGAAGAATTAAATTACTTAAAAGAACCAGACATCTTCCACGAAGTTTTTGGACATTGCCCACTTTTAACTAATAAAGCTTATGCTGATTTTACCTATGAGTATGGCAAACTTGGATTATCAGTTTCGCATGCTGATCGGGTCATGCTGGCTAAATTATATTGGTTTACAATTGAGTTTGGGTTAATTAAACAAACTGAAGGCTTACGAATTTACGGGGGCGGTATTTTATCCTCTATGGGTGAAACGCCTTATGCTTTGGATAATCCCGATGCCAAACGTAAACCGTTTGAGCCGCTTGAAGTATTGCGCACTCCTTATCGAATTGACATCATGCAACCCGTGTATTATGTAATTGATGATTTCAATGTGCTCTTTGAATTAATGCAAATGGATTTAATTAAATTGATTCATGAAGCACGAACCTTGGGCATGCATGCACCGCTTTATGCAACAGCAACTGCTTAACCACCACTAATTTTATTGATCTAGATAAGGCCTGCATTTTTTGCAGGCCTTGTTCATATTGAGGAGCTAACAATGAGTGAACTTCGCACAATCCGTTGTGTCGGCTGTGAAGGGGGCATCCCCGCTTTGACAGAGTTGGAAATAAAACAATTCATGCAAGAAATTAAAGGGTGGACGGTCAGTGATGATAAAAAATCCCTTACTCAACGTTTTACCTTTAAAGGTTTTTACAAAACCATGGCTTTTGTTAATGCGATTGCTTGGATTGCTAATCAAGAGAATCATCATCCCGATCTCATGGTTGGATTTAATTATTGCGTCGTGAAATATACTACACATGCTGTAGATGGATTAACGAAGAATGATTTTATTTGTGCTGCAAAGGTAGATGCATTAGAGGCTTCAAATTAGAAAACTTATTGCTACTGCGCTGCATAGCAGGGAAAAGTTGAGCCTCCCCTGCTAACAGCGTAGAAAGCAATTTGCGCTTAAATGCTAGTATGAACTAAAGTGTTTTAAAGCAAGGTGGAATTTATTTTTATCTTTCCATCACAACCTTACCACCGATCACTAACTGATACATCGGATTGAATCCTACATAATAAGCAAGCTCTGCAGGATGTTTAATTCTCCATACAATAAAATCTGCAACTTTACCTACACTAAGCGAACCATGAGTCTCTTCAAGTCCCAAAGCTTTCGCTGCATTCATCGTGACACCCATTAGCGCTTCTTCCGGCGTCAAATTAAATAACGTGCAAGCCATATTTAAAATCAAAAGTAAAGATACGACTGGCGACGTACCCGGATTGCAATCGGTGGCAATTGCCATAGGGACGCGATTTTCTCGTAAGGCTGCAATAGGTGGTAATTGTTTTTCTTGTAAGTAATAGAATGCACCCGGTAGTAAAACAGCAACGGTATTATTTTTTACTAAAATTGGAATTTGTTCGGGCGTTAGATACTCTAAATGATCTACAGACAATGCACCATATTCGGCAGCAAGAATAGACGCACCCATATTTGAAAGTTGATCCGCGTGGCATTTAACTTTTAAATCATAGCGTCTTGCTGCAATAAAAACTTTTTCACACTGCGCAGGAGAAAAAGCAATGCGTTCGCAAAAAACATCAACTGTATCGGCTAATTTTTCTTGCGCAACTTGGGGAATCATTTCCTCGCAAACCAATTGAATATAATCATCAGCGTTATTACGAAATTCTGGAGGAATAGCGTGTGCACCTAAAAAAGTTTTAACCACCGTCAATGGTAGGGCTTCGCCAATTAATTTAGCAATGCGTAATATTTTTAGTTCGGAAGAAAGATCCAAACCGTAACCGGATTTTATTTCAAGTGTAGTGGTACCCGTTTCTAACATATTCTTGGCTCGGGGTAAGCTTTCAGCAAAAAGTTGCTCTTCAGAAGCAGCGCGGGTGGCATTCACGGTTGACAAAATCCCGCCGCCTTGCAATGAAATGGCTTCATAAGTCGTACCTTTTAAGCGCAATTCGAATTCATGAGCCCGATTTGAAGCGTAAACCAAATGCGTATGACAATCGATAAATCCTGGCGTAATGCAACATCCTGTGCCATCAACAATTTGATCAGCAAGCGTTTCTGCATCCTCTTGCAAAACGCCTAACCAAGCAATTTTGCCGTCTTTGACTGCAATTGCACTTTTTTCCATTAACTCATAACCTTGTTCACAGGGTGCTAAAAGAACGTTTACCCAAAGGACATCGTATGGTTTAGACATAAGCATAAAACCTTTCTATTAGTTAATTCTTGCCATTCTGAAACAACTTACCGAGAATACTCTTTTTGCAAAAAAATTCACGGGAACTTTTATGGATTGGCAGGGGCATTACGTTTGCGCCGATAAAGCGCTTTGGCAAGGAAGAGTGGACTCTCCAGAGGGTGCGTGTTTTTTTCAAATTATACGAACGTTAGATTTGAAACAACTTAAGCCAAATAAAAATCCACTTGCGTTTGCCTTACTCGGTTTTTGTTGTGATGAAGGTATTCGACGTAATCACGGTAGAACGGGTGCAGCGGAAGGTCCACGTCATATCCGACAAATGTTAGCTAAACTTTCCATTCATCGCGATATCGACTGTTATGACGCGGGCGACATTATTTGCGTTGACCAAGATTTAGAAAAAGCTCAGCTTGCATTGCGCAGTGCCGTTGCCCATTTAATTGAGCAAGGCTATATCCCCATTGTTTTAGGTGGCGGCCACGAAGTAGCCTTTGGTCATTTCATGGGGATCAGTGATGCCTATCCTCACCAAAAAATTGGGGTGGTAAATTTCGACGCGCACTTAGATATGCGTCCTCTTCTGCCAGAAGAGCGGGGAAGTTCTGGTACACCTTTTTTGCAAATAGCTGAATGGCAAAAAAAATTAAATCTGCCTTTTCGTTATTATTGCATTGGCATCCAAGCTGCGGGCAATACACGATCGTTATTTGCAACTGCTAAAGCATTTGATACAACTTTTTTTCTTGCTGATGACTTATATCAAGGAAAAAATGAACAATATAAAACTTTTATTGAAAATATTCTTAACAAAGATGAATTACTCTATCTCAGCCTTTGTCTCGATGTGTTTAGTGAACCTTTTGCACCCGGGGTTAGCGCACCTCAACCCCTGGGTCTGCATCCTTGGCACGTCATTCCAGCGCTTCGTCAACTTGCGTCCTCAGGTAAAGTAGTAAGTTATGACTTAGCAGAACTTTCACCACCACATGATATTTCTGAACGTACTGCAAAACTTGCAGCGCTACTCATTTTTGAAATCATTCACTCTCACAAAAAAAGGCAATCTTCATGATCCCTTCTTCTCGATATGATGCAACACGCCATATCCGTGCTGCACGGGGCACAAACCTCACTGCGAAAAGTTGGTTTACCGAAGCTGCTATTCGTATGCTGATGAACAATCTTGATCCTGAAGTTGCAGAAAATCCCCAAGCTCTTGTAGTTTATGGCGGGACAGGGCGCGCTGCACGAAATTGGGAATCTTATGATCAAATTATTTCATCACTCACGGACCTAAATGAGGATGAAACCCTTTTAATTCAGTCCGGTAAACCGGTCGGCATTTTTAAAACACACAAGGACGCGCCCCGTGTTTTAATTGCTAATTCTAATATCGTACCGCATTGGGCAACACTTGAAACTTTTAATGAGCTCGATCGGAAAGGATTGATGATGTATGGACAAATGACCGCGGGATCATGGATTTATATTGGCAGCCAAGGCATTGTGCAAGGGACGTTTGAAACGTTTATGGAAGCATTCAAACAACACTATGCTGGCGTGTCTCAGGGAAAGTGGATTTTAACAGCTGGATTAGGTGGTATGGGCGGCGCTCAGCCTCTCGCTGCCAAAATGGCGGGAGCAAGTCTCTTAGCCATAGAATGTGACGAAAGTCGAATAAAACGGCGTTTGGAAACAGGTTATCTTGATCACTATGCAAAAAATCTAACTGAAGCTTTAGATTTAATTAAAGAACAGTGTGCAGCGGGAAGAGCCATCTCAGTTGCAGTCCTTGGCAATGCTGCTGAAATTTATCCCTTAATGATTAAACAAGGCATCAAACCCCATCTCGTAACGGATCAAACCAGTGCGCATGATCCACTCAATGGCTATTTACCCGCGGGTTACACTTTGGAACAAGCTGAGAATTTAAGACAATCGGATCCTGCCGCCTTAATTCTTGCTGCTAAACATTCTATGGCCACCCAAGTGAAAGCCATGCTTGCATTTCAACAACAAGGTGTTCCAACCTTTGACTATGGCAATAACATTCGACAAATGGCAAAAGAGGTAGGATTGGAATCTGCCTTTAACTTTCCTGGTTTTGTTCCCGCTTACATCCGTCCGTTGTTTTGTCGAGGCATTGGACCTTTTCGCTGGGTTGCTTTATCTGGTGACCCGGAAGATATTTATCGCACGGATGAAAAAATTAAAAGTTTATTACCCGAGGACACGCATCTACACCAATGGCTTGATGCTGCAAGGCAACATATACAATTTCAAGGTTTACCGGCACGAATATGTTGGCTCGGTCTCGCTGATCGAGCGCGCATTGGACTTGCTTTCAATGAAATGGTGCGAAAAGGCGAACTTAAAGCTCCCATCGTGATTGGTCGCGACCATTTGGATTCAGGCTCGGTCGCAAGTCCCAATCGGGAAACCGAAAGCATGCGCGATGGATCCGATGCAGTTTCGGATTGGCCCTTGCTCAATGCTCTTTTAAATTGTGCAAGTGGAGCGACCTGGGTCAGCATTCATCATGGTGGCGGAGTGGGAATAGGCTATTCACAACATGCAGGCGTGGTTATCGTTGCCGACGGAAGTGATGTCGCTGCAGAACGCATCCAACGTGTTTTAACCAACGACCCCGCTACGGGTGTTATGCGACATGCCGATGCAGGTTATCCCGAAGCCATTCATTGCGCTAAAACGTTTGGACTCAAACTTCCGATGATTAAGTGAGTAAAAATTTAAATGGAATACGAATTACAACCTGGTCAACTATCTTACAAAGATCTAATTTTTTTGCAACAGCACCACTGTAGTTTACGATTGAATGCAAATCATCTTAATCAAATTGCGCAATCTCAAAAAGTGGTCGAAGCAGTGATTGCTGAAAACCAAGTTGTGTATGGGATTAACACAGGTTTTGGCGCATTGGCTGCAAAGCGCGTTCCCCCTGAAGATTTGCAAAAACTCCAGGAAAGCTTAATTTTATCGCACGCAGCAGGCACTGGAAATTTATTAGACGACACCATCGTAAAACTTATTCTTTTATTAAAAATAAATAGTTTAGCGCGTGGTTTTTCAGGGGTAAGAATCGAAGTCATTCAAGCGTTATGTAAAATTTATAATGCTCAAATTTATCCATGTATTCCACGCCAAGGTTCTGTGGGTGCATCCGGTGACCTTGCGCCCCTTGCTCATCTCAGCACGGTTTTATTAGGGGTAGGAACAGCACATCACGAAAACCAAACGATTCTTGCAACAGAAGCATTGGCAAAAATCAATTTAGTTCCACTCCAACTTGCACCGAAAGAAGGTCTCGCTTTGTTAAACGGCACGCAAGTTTCCACAGCCCTCGCCCTCAATGCACTGTTACAATTTGAAAAAATATTTATTGCCGCTTTAGTTACCGGGGCGCTTACTGTTGATGCAGTTAAAGCAAGCGAAGTCCCATTTGACGCTTTAATTCAAGAGGTCCGTGGTCATGCGGCGCAAATAAAAGTTGCTGAACTTTTGCGAGAATTATTAAAAGGAAGTTCGATTATCGCATCACATGTCGGATGTGACAAAGTTCAAGATCCTTATTCATTGCGTTGTCAACCACAAGTTATGGGCGCTTGTTTAGAATCCTTATTGCATGTGAGTCGTGTCTTAATGGTAGAAGCTAATGCTGTTTCTGATAATCCATTAGTATTTAGTGCTGAAAATAAAATTCTCTCGGGCGGTAATTTCCACGCAGAACCGGTCGCCATGGCAGCAGATTATTTAGCCCTCGCCATTGCTGAAGTGGGAGCCCTTGCTGAACGACGCATTGCTTTATTGATGGATCCTCATTTTAGCCAGTTACCACCTTTTTTAGTTGAAAATTCAGGCGTTAATTCCGGTTTCATGATGGCCCAAGTAACAGCCGCTGCTTTAGCTAGTGAAAATAAAGCCCTCGCCGTTCCTTCAAGTATCGATAGTTTACCCACTTCAGCAAATCAAGAAGATCATGTAAGTATGGCAACTTATGCTGCTTTCCGATTACAGCAAATGGTAGAAAATACCGCCGCTATCATTGCTATTGAATTATTAGCAGCTTGTCAAGGAATCGATTTTCGCCGTCCCTTAACAACTTCCCCTCGCTTAGAAAAAGTACACCATTATTTACGCAGCGAAGTACCTTTCTATGCGCAAGACCGTTTTTTTGCACCCGATATTGCTAAAGCGAAGCAACTTGTGTTAGATGGTATATTGAGCAAATTAACTGAAGTTGAATCAATATTACTAAGCACATCCTTTTCTCAAAATGAAAGCAGATGAAATTTAAATCTTAATCAGTGGGTGCGTTTAACGACAATGCTTATGATTGGCTGCAATTATCCTATCCATGCAAAAGGGTTTTATGAAAAAAAAAGCACTCACTTTACCTATTCTTATTTCACTTGTCGTTGGGAACATGATCGGAACCGGTATTTATGTTTTACCTGCTTCGCTCGCTCACTATGGCACAATTTCCCTCCTGTCCTGGGTATTTACCTCATTGGGCGCTATTTGTTTAGCGCTCACTTTCGCCCATCTTAATAAACGATATCCACGCAGCGGCGGACCTTATCTCTACGTCAAGCAAGCTTACGGTCGTACTGCAGGATTCACCATTGCCTACACATATTGGGCAAGTAATATGATTTCAATTGCAGCCATTACGGTCGCATCCGTTGGCTATCTTGGTTTTGTTTGGCCGGCCATTGATGCTAATGCTCCGCATTTTAATCCCACTTTAACCTTGATCATCGAAATCAGCATAGTATGGATATTCACTTTGATTAACATCATTGGCTTACATACAGCAGGCGTATTGCAAGTTGGTTTGACGTTAATTAAAATTATTCCACTGATTCTTTTGGCCTTGGTAGGAATTTTTTATATTGAACCTACCAACCTTGCTGAGTTTAATATGCTGGGCATCAGTAATTTTTCCGCTTTAAGTAGTGCAGCTGCATTAACCTTTTGGGCATTCATTGGACTTGAATCAGCGACTGTTCCCTCGGGCGATACCAACGGACCCCTAGACGTTTATCGCGCAACAGTTTATGGAACCTTAATTACCGCAAGCATTTATATTCTTACCACTTTTGTTATTATGGGCATGATTCCTGCAACCCAATTGAGTAACTCCCAATTTCCATTTGCTATTGCCGGAATCCATTTATTTGGTGCGAAAGCTGCCGTCATCATTGCTCTTTGTGCTGTTTTTTCTGGGCTGGGTGCACTTAATGCTTGCATACTGATTCAAGGTCAGCTTGTTTATGCAGCAGCGCGAGATCAACTTTTTCCATCTATCTTTTTGAAGCTAACTCAATTTAAAACACCCATGGTGGGGCAAATCCTTTCATCAAGCTTAATCAGTTTATTTTTATTTATGACTCTTAAACCTACTCTCCTCGGGCAATTTAATGTTGTTATTTTACTCGCTGCTTGTCTTACTTTAACAACTTATCTCCTGACAGCACTTTCTGAAATCAAATTTATTCTTGAAGAGAAAAAATCCATTCGAAAAGCATGTTTAAGTCAAGCGATGATTGTAGCGGTACTGGCGGGTGCGTATGCGGTATGGATGATTTCTAGCTTAGATTCTTCAATCTTGCTCATTAGCTTTGGAATTATTTTTTTGATTATTCCGCTCGGTTTTTTCCTTTTAAATCGTTTCGTTCGCATCTCTTGAAATAAAAATTGGCAGCTTGAGCTGCCAATTTTTAATGAAACAAAATATTAAACTCTTACATGTACATCGTCATCATCTCGACACGACATTCCCCAATAAGCCCCAACACAACAGGAAATAGCACCAATCAAAAATAAAATGAATACTACAAATGCGCCTAAACCAATGGTTCGCGTTGCTTTCTCAGCATTGACAGTGACGGCGTTACTATTATTGGGAGATTCACTGACAATCGGTGCATTCTCATTGCTGGTGACAATAATTGTCGCCGGGTTTGCAATAAAATTAGAATAAGCAGCAACATAACGACCCACATGCGAAGTGAGTAGTACAGTGATGATGAGAGCAAGCGACCAAGTGGTGAATCCGTAGATAATACCTAAATTATGTTTCCAACAATGAGTTCTACCTAAATAGCCAGCAGCAAAACCCGCTAAAAACATCGACACAATTCCACCAATAATTAAACCGATGAAACCACCGATTGCTAAGCTAACCAAGCCTTCCGTGTTGGATGTAAAGACTGATAAGCCAATTGCCACACTAAATAAATTTAATAGAAAGCTAAGTCCTACGCCGACTAAAGCGCCGACCAGTACAGCTGACCAAGAAATACACTTCATGCCCCAATGATGATGACCAGGTCCATGGTCAGCGGTGACTCCTAAGCCTTGTCCGTTTGCCATTTTTTCTCTCCTTGCAATTCAACTGATAAAATATTAGAAATTTTTCTTTAATTAGGTAAAGAATTAAACTTAAAAAATATTAGAAACGATATAGATTAAAACAAGAACTGCCAAGGGTACGCCGAGTAACCAGGCAACAAGATATTTAGCCATGAAAAAATCTCCTTTTAGTTGATCACAAACGCTTTAGTGTATCGAAGTTCTATTAAAAATGACAATTTTTTAATAGGTTAGGATTAGAAAGCTTCTAGCGGACGCTTAGGATGTTTAAAAAAAAAGCAGTGTTCTCAAACTTTTACGGAGCATATTTGAGAAATACAGCCGCAAATTAGTGTAAAATAGTTTTAGCAGTATCGAAATTGGATAAGTACTTAATTAGATTGAACACCATTAAGGAGGATATATGATGAAGCGCCTACAAAAAAAATTACGTAATGGAAAAACTAAACTTGCACGTACAAGCCGGGTGATTACACGTGCTGCAAAAGATGTCAAAGAGCGATTCGGTGATGTTAAAGACCGCTTTATTGATGTCGAAACAAATGTTGTAGCCTATGCCAAACAACATCCCGTTAAAACTGTTGGTTTGTCTCTTTTAGCTGGCGCATTGATCGCAAGAGCAGTTCGCCTACTTAAATAAATATTTTTAGCTGCTATCATGCATCATTATTTATTAGAAAAGAGCTAAAAATATTTATGGCTAAAAAAGACAGTATAAGCCTCTTTAATATTGCTAAACATTTATTGCAGGCTTATTTAAAAAAAATTAGTGATGTTACACAATTAGCAACTTTAGAAGCACAATTGGCGGGCAGAACCTTCATCACGATGATGGTTCTTTTTGTTGTGTTATTTTTCTTCCTGATCTCAACGTGGTTGAGTCTGCTCGTTTTATTATTTTTCTTCTTCATTTGGTTGCAATTTTCGAGCTTAGCTGCCTCGGCTATGATTGTTTTATTTAATGCACTCGTCGTACTTTCAACTTGTGTTTACCTTAAACAAATCAAAAAGAATCTTTTCTTTCCGGCAACGCGACGACAATTGGCTCATTTCAGTTTTATCCGACGAAGAGGTTAAGCATGCCGTCCTTAGCAAAACAAATCAAAACGTTAGAAGCCGCAATTAAGTATGACAATACCCGCTTACATCAAGAGCAAGAAAAACTAGGGGACACACTGACGCCAACCGTTGCGACGATTGCAGTCGGGGCAACGCTCATGGCTGGCTATTTATTAGGCCGTAAACGATCGCTCTTGCAACTGATGTTAAAAACAGTTTCGTTGGGCTTCACCGTCAAGCGCTATTCTCTCTTATTTAAACGATTTTTTCCCTTTGCTCTTTAAACAGTTTTTCATCTAAAAAAAACCATGAGAATATTCTCATGGTTTTTAAGAAGGAATCTGTGTAAGCGTTATTTTCGACGTATAAGCAAACCTAATATGAAACCGCCTAGTGCTGCAAAACCCAACGATTTGAAAGGTTGATCGATTATATAATCAGTAACTGTATCTCTAGCATCTTCAGATCGTAGACGCATGTCCCGCAGCGATCTGGCTAAAATTTCAGAAGCCCGACCTTTGATATCGCCACTTGTGTCCAACAAGGCATCTTTAATATGGCGAAAATCTTTTTCCAAATCATAATGGCTTTTATGTTTACCATTCCTTGTGCTTAATTTTTGCATAACCCTATCCTCCGTAAAATGCTTGGAAATTAACCTATGGCTTCCATGTATTATTATATCATTTTTAGTCTTATCACTTTTCACCTCTGGGTGTCGTTTTTCTTAATGTAATAACAAGGGGTTAAAATCTTAAAACTTTTCTTGAATTAAATCAAATGGTTATTAATTTTAACCAGAATGAAGAGCTTAGTCCCTCTTTTAAGAGATTTGAGAAATCGGCGGTATAATAAGAACTGAAGAAAGAGTAAGAAGCGTTATAAATGTTAATCAAGTAGGAGTGATTGCCATGACACAAGATCCTCGTAAAACTGGTCCAGGAAGCCAAACAGGTCAAACTGGGCAAATGAAAGACAAGCAACAAGGTGGGTTAGATCGTAATAAGTCGGGTCAAGGTCGAAATGAGACTGGAACGCCGAAAACGCCTGAAGATAAAAGTAAGTTTTAACTAAAAGGTCCAATACAGAAGGGATTTTTAAGTCCCTTCTGTATTTCATTTCTTTTAAGTTATACTGAGCCTTACCAACCGCTTAATAAAAGGAATTTATTATGTTGACCTGGGTTCTTACTTTCTTAGTTTTGGCAATTATAGCAGGCGTCTTGGGCTTTACAGGAGTTGCCGTCGCCGCTGCAGAAATTGCCCGTGTTCTTTTCATAATCTTCTTAGTTCTATTTATTGCCTCTCTCGTCATGCATTTGATTGGTGGCACTAGACCGCTTTAACAGGAGGGTGTTATGGATACAGATATCATCAAAGGTAAATGGACTGAAATAAAAGGCAAAGTTAGACAACAGTGGGGAAAGCTCACTGACGACGATATTTCAAAAATGAAAGGTTCATATGAAGAACTCGAAGGTAAACTTCAACAAGTTTACGGTTATCAAAAAGATCAAGCCAAAAAAGAAATTGATACATTTCTCGAAAAACATCATTGGAATGAAAAAGTTTGATACTTAAAAACCCTGAGACAACCTCTCAGGGTTTTTATTTCTATTACTAAGGCCTATTGATATCAAGCCATACTTCTTTCACTGTTTCCGTTAATTTAAATTCAAAAAAATGATTCGCGACGTAATCATATAACTCTTGATCATTTGGATCCTTAACAAAAATATGACGCGTCACTACTTGGACTTCATTATCTTGACGTTCAAAAATAGCTAACCAATACGGATTTTTGAATTGAATGGTAACCTTAATCGTTGTTCGGGTCTGGGTCATAGCTTAAGCCGTGGTCATTTTCATACCTTCTTCTTCTAAAGACTGTAAAACAGAAGGACGTTTATTTAATTCATCAAAATATTGAGTAAGGTAAGGTCGACTTTTGAGATCAAATTTAAAGTGCTTCAACCACACAATAATAACAAAAAGATAAGCATCAGGCAGTGTGAACTCATCCCCTAATAAATATTTTTTATGAGCCAAAGATTGATTAACAAAATCAATCTTGCTTTCAACACCCGGTTTGAAGTATTTATTTTTAATGTCATCAGGCAGAGCATGATTAAAAAATACCCCAACGCCTTTGTGCAAGTCTGATCCTACAAAATTTAACCATTCTAAAACACGATAGCGCTTTAACTCACCCACTTTGGGTAGTAATTTTGAGCCGTTAAAAGTATCGGCGAGGTACTGTTGAATAACTGAATTTTCTGTGAGAAGTTCGCCCGAATCAAGTAAGAGCGCAGGCACTGCTCCTTTCGAATTAATAGCGAGATAGTCCTGTCCGGACTCTGTACGTTTTGTCTTTAAATCAACAGCTTCGAATTCGCACGGCAAGCCTAATTCGTTAATTACGATGCGGACTGCAAGAGAGCAAGCTCCTTTTGAATAAAACAATTTCATCATGACTCCTTAATTAACAGACTATTTGGACGAAAGGCCGATTGCATTTAAGCTTTTCTTCGCTATAAGATTCCTTTTTATCTTAAACTTCCCGATAAAATTTAGGAACTCTCATGATAATCAATGTTGGTGTCGGTGTCGTTATTTTTAATAAGACAGGAAAAATCCTTTTAGGGAAAAGAATAGGCCGTCATGGTGGTGGCACGTGGGCTTTTCCTGGCGGGCACCTTGACCATGCAGAATCCCCTTTTGATTGTGCAAGACGGGAAACGGATGAAGAAACTGGCCTTTCCATTTGCAATTTAAAACGTGGCCCCTGGATCAGCACTTTATTTGATGAACATACTCATTACTTAACGCTTTTTGTTATTGCACAGCATGAAGATGGCGAACCTGCTGTATTAGAACCCCATAAATGTGCTGAATGGCGATGGTTCGATTGGGAATCTTTTCCCCATCCTTTGTTTAAGGCAACCGATGACTTAATTGCCCATTATCCTCAATTGGATGTGTTAAAAGCTTACCAATAAATTAGGGTAACGTGTGAGGCCCATAAGCACCACCTTCAATCTTCCACCGGATTTGTTGCGCATCGACAGAAGGTGTTAGGGTATATATATCGTTTTCATAAACACCTAATGTTGTATTGGGCTTAACGGTAATAACACCATTTTTGACTTCAATGACCGGACGTAACGTTTTTTGACTTGCTGGTGCTTGATTGGGCGAGACTTCGTCATTGCAGCCCACAAAAGTTGTTAATTTCTTTTCGCAATTTTCAATATTTTGCCGATAAGGTAAGGTTAATTTAATCATTTGAGTATAATAATTTTGGCGCTGATAAGTACGATAAGATGGAATAACAATTGCAGCTAATATTGCAACGATAGCTACCGTCATCATGAGTTCCACGATGGCAAAACCGCATTGGCGTAAATCATGACAGTCCATAGAACATCCTCTTGCTTGATCATTACTGATTTTTGTTTTAATAGTGTAGAGTGAGAAAGCTTCCCATCACACCTTATATTAAATTTTTAAATATTTTTATTCTTAGAATTTTTTTTATTAATAGGATTTTCGATATGCAAGTGCTCATGGAAACGATGCAAATTAATCCCTTACCCATTAAAGCTTCTCGCATTGGCCTAGGTACATGGGCAATTGGTGGCTTTATGTGGGGCGGTACGGATGAAGCTGCCTCCATAAAAACAATTATTGCAGCGCTTGAAAGCGGTATTAACTTAATAGATACGGCGCCAGTTTATGGGTTTGGGCTTGCAGAATCAATCATTGGAAAGGCAATAACGCAATGGGGTAATCGCGAGACCATTATTATTGCTACCAAAGCAGGGATAGACTGGGAGCAGGGTAAAATTACGCGTAATTCAACACCGGCACAAATTCGTAAAGAAATCGATGCATCGCTCGTCCGATTAAAAACAGACTATATTGATATTTACCAAATTCACTGGCCCGATCATACTGTGCCGTTGGAAGAAACCGCCGAGGCAATGCACGCTTTATTAAGGGAAGGTAAAATTCGCGCCATTGGCGTCAGTAATTTTTCGGTTGAACAAATGGAACGTTTTATACAAATTGCGCCGATCCACACATCTCAGCCACCTTACAATTTATTTGAACGCGATATTGAAAAAAATATTTTACCCTTCACAGAAAAACATCAAATTGTTACGCTTGCCTATAGCGCGTTATGCCGTGGGTTACTTTCTGGCAGAATGCATCTAGAAACAACTTTCAATGGTGATGATGTCCGTAAAGCTGATCCTAAATTTCGCTCACCCCGCTTTGACGAATACTTATCAACCATTGAAGATTTACAATTATTTTCTCAACAACGTTACGGCAAAAAAATTCTTGCTCTTGCTGTTCGTTGGATTTTAGATCGGGGACGGACGATTGCTTTATGGGGCGCAAGAAAGCCACAACAATTACATGGCTTACAAGATGTACTCGGTTGGAATCTTAACATGACGGATATGCAAAAAATTGAATCTATTTTGCTAGAGCATATCAAAGATCCTATTGGTGCAGATTTTTTAGCCCCGCCCCAACGTCCTGCTTTTATGGAAATTTAGTTTGATGTCGTGACTGAAAGGCTTCAGTTACTCACGTAGCGCTACTGCTCTTCGTTACAGCGTAAAGCAAGTAATTTAAGCCGTTCGTCTTTTTTAAAATCGCTTTGTGTAAAAATGACAATAAGGTGTTTTGCCAGTCTTTTGATAATAATCTTGATGATATTTTTCAGCTCGCCAAAAGACTTGTACAGGTAGAATTTGGGTGCGAACCGTTAAACCTTTTCTTTCTAACTGTTTGATTAAATTCACCGCTGTTTGTTTTTGTTGTGGGTCATAATAAAATATCGCACTTAAATATTGCGAACCACGATCCGGACCTTGTCCATCACTTTGTGTTGGATCGTGAATTTCAAAAAATGCCCGTGTTAGAGTTTCATACGAAACAATACTTGGGTCGAAAATTACGCGAATAGCTTCATAGTGACCCGTATCACCCGTACAAATTTGTTCATAACTAGGGCTTTTTCGATCTCCGCCGATATAACCCACTTCAGTTTTTAAAACACCTTCTATTTTTTTTAAATAAAATTCGACGCCCCAAAAACATCCCGCCGCAAAGATGGCTTCTTCAGTATCATTTACATTTTGTATAGGAACAAAATCAAGGCTTAGTGAATTAACACAGTGACGAACATTTTTTAAGGTAAACCCTTCACCACGAAACACATGACCCAGATGAGCAGCGCAGCGTGCACATACAATTTCGGTTCGAACGCCGTCATCGTCTGATATTTCTTTGACATGATTTGCAATTTCAGCATCAAAACTAGGCCAACCGCACGATGAAGCAAATTTACTATCAGCACGAAATAAGGCTAAGCCGCATTGACGGCATAAATACGTACCCGGCAACTTCGTTTCATTAAGTTCCCCCGTCCTGGGACGCTCCGTGTGCTTGTCCTTAATAATTGCTAAAATATCGTCAGATAAACTTGCGGTTTTTAATAGCATAGCCACCCCTTAACCTTATTTTATCATAGGGCTTGCTGGATTATGTAGTGTAAGGCTAGATTTACCGGTGTAAATAACTTATTGTAAATAAACAAACTATCATAGACATAATTTATGCCCCTCGAAAATGCGATCAATTTTGCAAATTGGTTTGTCTTTCAAGATGATCGTTTGCTCTTGACTCAAAATCCGCAGGGAAGATTACCTTCTCCTCAACAACTTTTGCAATTAAACAAAAATTTCTTAAGACATTTTGCTGTAGGTCAATTTAATCAAATCGATTGTTACTGTGCTGAAATTGCAACTGATATCGCGCTTCCACACGATGTCATTGCTATTCCTTTAAAAAAATCTTTTGAAATTTTAGGACACGAATGGTTTGTTGCTGCAACAAAGTCTTACTCGGTTATTAATTGGGATAAAAATCATCGTTTTTGCGGTCGTTGTGGCTCCAAAACAATTCATAAGGTCGGTGTTTTTGAGCGTATATGCACCCATTGCCAACTTGTACTTTACCCACGAATATCCCCATCAATGATTGTATTGATCAAGCGAGATGACACTATTTTAATGGCACGCAGCCCGCATTTCCCACCGGGAGTTTTTGGTTTAATCGCAGGTTTCGTGGAGATGGGAGAGAGCATTGAAGATACTGTTCATCGTGAAGTTCATGAAGAAGTCGGAATTCAAGTCAAAAATCTTCAATATTTTGGCTCGCAATCGTGGCCTTTTCCCGACGCCTTGATGATTGGCTTTATCGCAGATTATGCAATGGGGGAATTAAAAATTGATAATATCGAAATTGAACAAGCAGGGTGGTATCACTACACTAATCTCCCCGGCCGCCCCTCTTCAAAATTAAGTATTGCTGGAAGATTATTAGATCATTACATTGCAGAACAAACTGAGCCTTCGAAGAGACAATGATATGAATGACCTGAAAAAAAATTGGCTAGAAGAACAGCACTCAGCTTATTTATACGGCGTTATGGCCACCCAAGAAAAAAATATTCTGCATAAAAAACTTTTTCATGATTTGAAAATTGCTGCAGAAAAACAAGGTGAACTCTGGGCTAAGAAGATGCAAGCCTATAATATTCCCTACCCCATGTATCAACCCACTCTGCGTGTACGATTAGTAGCTTCACTTATAAAAATATTTGGGACGGATGCCTTGCATCGCATTTTACCTGCAATGAAAATCCGAGGTATGTCAGTTTTTAACACTTATCATAGTGAACATAAACATACGAGTATGAATGCTACTAGCAATTTACGTGCCGCGATTTTTGGTGTTAACGATGGTTTAATTTCCAATATGAGTTTGATTCTTGGTATTGCAGGGGCAGGTTCAAATCAACACTTTATATTTCTTACAGGGATTGCTGGACTTTTAGCGGGTGCTTGTTCAATGGGAGCAGGTGAATATATTTCCGTCCGGTCACAACGAGAAGTATTTGAATATCAAATTGCTATAGAGAAAAAAGAATTGGCAGAATATCCCGAAGAAGAAGCGGAAGAATTAAGCTTAATCTATCAAGCGCGAGGATTGCCTACTGAAGAAGCAACACGCTTAGCAAATTTTATGATCTCTAACCCCCAGCAAGGATTAGATGCTTTAGCAAGGGAAGAGTTGGGATTAAATCCAGAAGATTTAGTTTCCCCTATTGGCGCGATGATTTTTTCATTTTTATCATTTGCGGTCGGTGCATTCATTCCCCTTATTCCATTTTTATTTAGTGGACATACTTCCAATTTAATAATCAGCATGGGATTAACTGGCACTGCACTATTTTGTATTGGTATGGTTTTAAGTTTATTCACGAATCGCAATCCATTCTTATTAGGCGCAAGGATGTTATTCATTGGCTGTGTTGCGGGGTCACTAACTTTTATCATTGGGCGATGGCTAGGTGTAAATCTAAATTAAGCCCTCTCGACTTGAAAGGGCATTCAATAAAATGATTAGATCGTGGGAGCTTTTTTGGATCTATCCAAATAAATTAAATAGCACAGGTATGCGGCTGCAAGACCAATGATGATATAGATAATGCGCGCAAACCAACCATTACCGAAAAGAGCAAAAACAAGATTTAAATCAGCAAGACCCACCAAGCCCCAATTGATCCCACCAATAATTACTAAAATTAATGCAATCCATGCATACGAATCTAACGGTCTCATACCTTCTTCCTTTTGAAAAAATCAAACCTCCTGTAGGATAACATACAATATACGGGTGTATAAGGATTTGCCCGCCTTTAACTAGCAGGCCTTGGGCTTTTTTTGACTTATGATGCTACTTAATCAGAATGCTATTCATCTTTGGATCATCGAACTTGATCTCACGCAAGAACCCGTGAGTGAACAATTCATTTTGCTTTCCACTGATGAAAAAGCTCGCGCGGAACGGTTAAAGCTTGCAGTTCATCAAGAAAAATTCATTAGAACGCGGGCCTCTTTGCGGCTTATTTTGAGTAAATATCTAGGAATACCCCCCCACTTCCTCGCATTTGATTACAACCCTGCCGGAAAACCAACTTTAAAAAAAACGCTGCATTCCTCACTTCACTTTAATTTAAGCCACTCAGGTGGACTTGCAGTGATTGCAATTGCCCAAGATTCACCCTTAGGGATTGATCTTGAATTAATGAAAACACCCTACCCAGAATCAATTGCAAGTCGCTTTTTTACTCCCAGCGAACAAGCTCTATTGGCGGTACAAACGGATAGAGCGCGAGCTTTTTATCAAGTATGGTCCAAAAAAGAGGCACTTATTAAGGCTAATGGACAAGGATTGGCAATATCATTACGCCAATTTTCAGTGACACTTGCCTCACACGAAGCTATTACCTTTCATAATGTAACCTGGCAACTCTTTACCCCCTCGCTTCATCCTGATTATCAAACAGCGCTAGCAACGATTTTGGTGACCCCTGAAATAGTGGTTTATCGTAATCCTCCTTAGGAAATCATTTTTCTCATTTTCTTGACTCAGCTATACTAGACAAACTAATCATGGAGGACAGTGCAATGCCTTATAAAGAGTTTCAAGAAAATTGGAAAATTCTCTCCGACTTAATTGATCAACTCCCTCAAATCAAGGATGAGCAAATTGCGACGTTAGTAAAGCGTTACATTGAACAAAACATTATTATTCTTAATGATGTCTTCCATACTAGTATTGAAAACTTAAAAAAATTACAAAATGCTAAAACGGCAAATGATGTAATTTGTACGCAGGCACGCTTTACGAATGAAATTAGTAAAAAATTATCTTTATCTGCACAGCGCTTTTTAAATGCATCCCTTGGTCATATAGCAGATTACAATGAGTGGCTTAAATCTCATTGTGATTTAGCGACGGATTAATATGTCGTGTCTTCACTACATAGATAATCAACTTTGTATTGAGCGCGTTTCTTTAAGAGCAATTGCAGAACGTTTTGGTACACCTACATATATCTATTCGAAACAACAGCTCGTTAATAATTGGCAAGCTTTTCATCAGGCTTTTAAAAACATACCGCATACGATTTGTTATGCGGTAAAAGCCAATAGTAATATTGCTTTATTACAAATTTTAGCCGATTTAAAATCCGGTTTCGATATTGTTTCGATCGGTGAATTAACTCGTGTTCAAGTTGCGGGTGGATTACCGAATAAAACTATTTTCTCTGGCGTCGGAAAATCTGCAAAAGAAATAGCGGCCGCACTTACCGCAGGTATCGCATGTTTCAACGTTGAATCCTACGCAGAATTATTGCGTATAAATCATATTGCTGAGCAGTTGCAAAAACCGGCACCCGTAGCCATCCGCGTTAATCCTGATATTGATGCACGTACCCACCCTTATATTGCAACGGGGTTGAAAATCAATAAATTTGGCATCGCGATGCAAGACGTGCTTGACGTTTGTCTGCGGATAAAACAACTCCCTTATTTAAATTTAATTGGCATTGCCTGTCATATTGGTTCACAGATCACCAATTTAGGCCCAGTATTAGCAGCCTGTGATCAAATGACTGCTCTTTACAATCGACTACAAGAACATCAAATACCCATTCAACAAGTCGATATGGGTGGGGGACTTGGTATCATTTACAACACCGAAAATCCTCCTTCGATTAGTGATTATGCTAAAGCCATTGTCGATAAATTTAAACCCTTTCCAGTTGAATTAATGATAGAGCCAGGTCGCGCTATTATAGGTGATGCTGGTGTTTTACTAACGCGCGTGGAATATATTAAAGAAACGCCAAGTAAAAATTTTGCCATTGTAGATGCAGGCATGAATGATTTGTTACGCCCCGCTTTATATGAAGCTTATCAACCTATCTTAGCAGTAGAGCATCGAACGGAAATCGCTCAATCTTATGATATTGTCGGCCCGGTCTGTGAATCAGCCGATTTTATGGGTAAAGATCGGCTATTAAGTTTAAAGGCACAGGATTTACTTGTTGTGGATAAAGTAGGTGCCTATGGTTTTTGTATGAGTTCAAATTATAATTCGCGCTTACGACCCGCTGAGATATTAGTTGATGGTAGCCATTTTCATGTCATACGACAGCGAGAAACGATGACTGATATGATAGCCCTTGAGCAATTAGTCAGTCAGGAAACAGAAAAAATTTAGACCCTGTATCTATCTTAAAATCTTGAATGTTTATCATACGCGTTAGAGTGGAGAAGCCCGCAATGGATTTTCGTTTAACAGAAGATCAAAATATTATTGTCCAAACGGCACGTCAATTTGCTGATAATGAAATGGCTCCGTTTGCGAGTGAATGGGATAGCCAACATATTTTCCCCAAAGAAGTTTTACGTAAAAGTGCAGAACTCGGATTAGCTGCAATTAATGTACGCACTGATGTCGGAGGCTCTGAGTTATCTCGTCTTATTAGTGCCCTTGTGTTCGAAGAACTTGCTACAGCTTGCCCATCAACTGCTGCTTATTTATCGATACATAATATGGTGAGTAGTTTAATGGATCGCTACGGCAGCGAAACAATACGAACAAAATGGTTGCCAAAACTGGCAACGCTTGAATTATTTAGTAGTTATTGCCTTACCGAACCAAGTGCTGGATCAGACGCTGCATCGCTTAAAACAACAGCTGTTCGCGAAGGGGATTTCTACATTATAAATGGTGCAAAAGCTTTTATTTCCGGTGGTTCAGCAAGCGATCTTTACCTTTGTATGGTAAGAACAGGTGGTGAGGGGGCGAAAGGCATTAGCTGTATGCTTGTTGAAAATGGTACTGCGGGTTTAAGTTTTGGTAAACGTGAACCCAAGTTAGGATGGCACAGTCAACCCACCACCATGGTTTTTTTTGAAAATGTTCGCATCCCTGTCGCTAACTTAGTTGGTAGAGAAGGCGAAGGATTTAAAATGGCCTTATCGGCATTGAATGGCGGTCGCGTTAATATTGCTGCCTGCTCTTTGGGCGGTGCAAAAAAATGTTTAGCCCTATCACGTGATTATTTACTTGAGCGGGAACAATTTAAACAAAAATTAGCTCAGTTTGAAGCTTTACAATTTCGTATTGCGGATATGTTAACGGAATTAGAATCTGCTCGCCTAATGGTTTATCGGGCAGCAAGTGCGCTTGATCATCACGACCAAGAAGCCATGATGTATTGTGCTATGGCCAAAAGATTGGCGACCGATTTAGGTTTTAAAATTTGTGATCAAGCTCTCCAACTTTTTGGCGGGTACGGTTATATCCAAGATTACCCTATCGAGCGTTACTTTCGTGATTTACGAGTTCATCAAATTTTAGAAGGGACCAATGAAATCATGCGTCTAATTATTGCACGGCAAATATTTGCTAAAGATTTTGTGGTGGCGTAAATTGTACCCTCGATTTTACTTTACTTGTTCAAACGTCTATCTCAACGACTTAAAAATGAAAAGGGTAATTCATGACCAAAATAATCATCGCTAGTGCCCTTTCGGCACTGCTTGCAACAACCGTGAGCAATGAAGTTTTAGCCGCTGAAACGACAGCTAACACGCAAGACATGTCGCAAATGGTGAATTTAGAAGGCATGGAAAAATGTTATGGCGTTGCAAGACCGGGGCAAAATGATTGCGGAACAGCCACGCATGGTTGCGGCGGTGAAGCCAAAATTGCAGGGGATAAAAAAGAATGGATCATCATGCCTAAAGGTTTGTGTAATAAAATTGTTGGTGGTAGCACCAAAGCTTCATAAAATTATAAAAATTTGAGTCGTTCATTGCATGAAATACATGTTTACTACCATTAAACGTTGGTTTTTACTGACGTTATTACTCATTTTATTAGTTAGTTTTTTTTATTTTGATTTACATCATTATTTAACTTACGAAACTTTAAAAAAATACCAAACCTTTGCTACCCAGTGGACGGCTCAGCATTATTTTCAAGCAACTGTGCTTTACATTCTCGTCTTTACTTTGCTCATTGCTTGTGCGGTCCCCTGTGCAACGTTTTTAACCCTATTGGGTGGTTTTTTATTGGGCACCATTGCCATTCCTTACGCTGTGTTTGCAACAACATTTGGCGGTCTAATTTTGTGTTTGGCGGTGAGAATGTCAGTTGGAGCTGGCTTCACAACCAGCACGGGGGTCGTCAAAAGATTTGAACGCGGATTTAAGCGTAATGCTTTTATGTATATCCTTATGCTACGCTTGGTTCCCATCTTTCCATGTTGGATTAGTAACGTTTCTGCTGGAGCATTAAATGTCCCACTAAAAACATTTATTGCAGCAACTGTTTTAGGCGTATTTCCAGCAACCTTTGTGTATGCCATGGTGGGGCGCGGTTTAGGTAAAGTCTTCGAGCAAGATACCTCGCCAAGTTACACTATTATTTTTACACCCAGTATTTTGTTACCTTTAATCGCAATGATCATTATCAGTCTTTTGCCGATCATTTATCATTTCATAAAACGTAAATAATCATGCAATTTACAGGCGTTAGTTATAAAAATAAATATGAAAATGATATTTTCATGTATAAACCGCCCTTAGCATTGCTTGAAGTCCATAGTGAAAATTATTTTAATCAACCACGGGCTGTCAAAAAGTTAGTCGCATTGCGAGGTGATTATCCCCTTAGCTTGCATGGTGTTAATTTATCACTCGGTGGAACCGATAGCTTAAATCTTGTTTACCTTGAAAACTTAAAACAATTAATTCAACAAGTTGATCCGTTATTTGTTTCTGATCATTTAGCATGGACATCTCTGAAAAGTCATTATTTCCACGATTTGTTTCCGCTCCCACGCACAACAGAAACGGTTAATCATATTGTTGAACGCATTCAAAGGGTACAAACTTATTTACAGCGTTTTATTTTGATCGAAAATATTTCGAGTTACGTTGGCTTTAAAATAGATTATTTAGCTGAGTGGCAAATGCTTAATGAAATTGCCGATCGTTCAGGATGTGGAATTTTGCTCGACCTTAATAATATTTATGTTTCAGCAAGTCATCATCATTTTAAGCCGCAAGAATATTTACAAGCAATTAAAACCCAACATGTTAAAGAAATTCATTTGGGTGGATTTACGCGACGTGAAATTGAAGGACAGAGCATTTTAATTGATACCCATGCAGATAAGGTGGCGCAAGAAGTATGGGTCTTGTATCAAGAAGCCATTGATCAATTTGGTTCCCTTCCCACCATAATTGAATGGGATGATCAGCTACCCTCCTGGGAAATTCTCTATGCAGAGGCAAAGCATGCTGAGCGCTTCAATATCACTGCTATTTCAGGCGTAATCTAATGAAACTCCTGGACTTCCAAATTGAATTTATAAACAGTATAAAACATCAGGAATCTGACGCTTCAATCACGCATACTTGCAATTTAGAAATTTATCGCAACACTTATCAAGCAACTCTACTTAAATCTTTAACTCGAACTTACCCACTCATTCATAAATTATTGGGTGATGCTTATTTTCAACAAATAGGTCTTACCTATATTCAAGCAGAACCATCACGCAGCCCAAATTTAAACGAATATGGAGCATTTTTTAAATTGTATTTAAAAGCAGATGCTGTACACATTGCCCATCCCTACCTTGCCGAGGTTGCACATTTTGAATGGCTTTGCGCGGCACTCCCTATGGATTTAACTGCAGCCGATTTAACGTGGCAAAATGAATACGTGAAACATTCACTCAGTCATATCCTCCCAGGGAAAACTGCGCTGCTTGAATGTCAGTATAATTTGCTCGAAATTATTGATTTATGCGAGGGAGCCATTCCGGCGATTGATTTGACGCAGAGTGTGCCGCTCAACTTATTAATTATAGTGCGTGAAGAAAAGTTACGTTTAATACCTTTAAAAAAACCTGAATTTAAA
Source organism: Gammaproteobacteria bacterium (assembly GCA_013816845.1). Lineage (NCBI taxonomy): Bacteria > Pseudomonadati > Pseudomonadota > Gammaproteobacteria > Gammaproteobacteria bacterium. Next base: position 94,349 of record JACDDU010000004.1, on the reverse strand, counting down.
TTCCTCTCCTTATGTCAGTCGCACACGCTTCACGATGCGCTCAAAATCATCCGCGTTGACTATCAGGAATTTAGTTTAACGACACTTTCACCCTATCTCTTCTAAGTTTGTTTTTTATTTTAAACGCAAAGTTCCTTTTTTCCCTCATGGAAAGCTTGCTTACATGTCGCGGGATGAGAGACGTCCACCTTAGGTTAAAATCGAGAGACCCACATAAAATTTTAAAACCGCATTCTTGACGAAGGCCTTGGCTCCTCAGGAACAATGGGTGCCGTAGTATTAATCAAATGACGGTAGGTAGGCACATTGACTGAGGCATTATTTACCGTGTGCTGGTTACTCAGGCTTGGTGAAGGCGATACTGAAGATTTTTCGGAAAAGTGTAACTTTGGCTTCTCAGGAATGGCAATCAATTTCATCGTCGGTTCAGGTGTCGGCGTGAACGGGTGTTTTACTTTAAAACTGAATTTATCAAATGTTGACGTAATAAAATTTCGAATGGAATTCGTAATCGCAAAGTCATAATGCTTATCGATTGCTTCAAATATTTTAATGCCCATACCAATCGCCATGCCCCCCAATAATAAAGTCGCAGGCAAAGCTCCCATACTGAGAATGGAACCCGTCGCGATAAAGGCAGTAATACCAATACCCATGGCAATAACAACAGCTGAGGCCGCCCCAGCTTCGATCGTTGCAAAAGCTACTTCTCGTTCAGCATCAAGTCGTATTGTTCGACATTCTAAATAAGTGGCTTGTAAGTTTTGAGCTGCCACCTTTTGAATTAAAGTCTCACAGCTATTGGTGTAGGCAAAAATTTGGGAGTCAAATGATTTAATCGCTTTCTGATAATGTTTATGAAATGTATTTTCAACCTCACTTAAAGGTTGGTGGTTGGCCAATTTTTTAGCGTAAATTTTATCGTCTTGTATCGCTTGTTTTTTAAGTTCATTAAGTTTAGCAAGTGTTCGCATGATACAGTTTAATTCTTCTTGCTGTCCTTTGATGACTGGCTTATAAGCTTTTCTCGCATCAGCTTCATTTTTGCGTGCTATTGCGAAAGCATAACCTTTATTAGCCACAGCCAGCGTACACATCGCTGTCATAAAACTGGGAATAATTAAAGGTAAATAAGTCATACCCGCGAGGACTAATCCGAGTTCGGCTGCAATATAACCTAATGAAAGAACCCCACCGACAGCCCCGACACCCAAAGCTGTCGCGCCAACCGCTATCCTTGTTTTACGTTGCGGTGCATTCGGATCTCGATAAGCTTCAATAAGATCTTTTAATGACTCCCATCCATCACTAAAAAGTCCAGCGGCACAAATACCACCCATTAAGAAAGAACTGAATGTTTGAAGAAATTTCCCGGAAACAAATCCTTTCAAAGTCATAATTGCTTCATCAAGATCTAGTTTCTTGAGAATATCAATGAGTAATTTTTTCTTGGATTTTTTTTCTGGGAGAGTGGATGGTGATGTAGAGTGCATTGCATCCTCGTGATTTATTTTTATATTTATATAGGATTAGCAGGCTAATCATCATACTGAGGGGATTTATACTTGGCAATCGGTAATTGGCATTATCGATCGAATTGTACAATTAATAATCTGTACAATCTTTAGCTTGATTAATTAACGCGCACATTTAGGAATTGCCACGGATCCTTATTATCTATTTTTTCAGCAAAAAGTTTGCCTCGTCCGGTAAGGGGGGTCCAATCCGTATAATGTCCACAGACTTGACCTAAGTACGGACGGGCAATATTGAGTATTAATTGATAATCCATTTCATCAGGTTCCACGATGCCTTCATGAGGATGAGTCATCGCCCAAATCATGCCCCCCAGGACGCTAATTGCAACTTGTAAACTGGTTGCATTATTATGAGGAACGAGTTCACGCGCTTCTTCGATAGAAAGCTGTGAACCATACCAATAAGCTCCACGTTCATGCCCCATCAATAAAACCCCAAGCTCATCGATACCTTGAGTAATTTCTTCATTCATCAAACGCAATGATCCTTGCTTTTGCCACTCCATTCCTGCTAATTCATCAATGGATAACACGGCATCGTCACAAGGATGATAAGCATAGTGAACAGTAGGACGATAGATGACCTGTTTATTATCTTTCACAGTGAAATAGTGCGAGATAGAAATCGATTCACCGTGAGTAATCAAAAAGCCATGAAACGGACCGGCCATTGGCGTCCACGTGCGTACACGGGTTGAGGCGCCCGGACGTGATAAATAAATTGCATTTTGTTCACCGAATTCATGGTGATGGGCATCGTGCGGCCAATGCTTTTCATGCGTCCCCCAACCTAGCTCTGCCGGTTGCAGCCCTTCGCCAATAAATCCTTCAACTGACCAAGTATTCACGAATTCATCCCGTTTTTTGGGAATATTGGCGAGCTGAGTATCGCGTTCTGCGATATGTATGGTTTTAATATTCAGCGCCTGAGCAAGTCCCGCCCATTCATTTTGATTTTGGGGGATTTCAGTCGGGTAATGCGCATCCTCTGCAATGTTTAAAAGTGCTTGCTTCACAAAATGAGAAACGAGGCCAGGATTCGCCCCATGTGTTATAACTGCTGTTGGTTGATGGGGGCGTTTCAAGGCAAGCGCTGAATCACGCAACGCATAATTTGAACGTAGTGATGGTGACAATGAAGGATCTGCATAGCCACCCGCCCAAGGTTCAACACACGTATCAAGATAGAGAATGTCATTAGATTGGCAATATTTTATTAAATCAACGCTCGAAACATCCACAGATAAATTCAACAAAAAATCGTTGGGACTTAAATTATCTTTTAAAATTGATAGATAATTATCCTGCGTCAGAGGGGAAATGCGATGACTAACCCCGTGCGCTTGTGCAATTTCAATACCATAATCATCTTTGGTCAAGATGAGAATTTGTTGAGGAGAAATGACGAGATGGCGCAAGATCAGCGGTAAAACTGCTTGACCAATACTGCCAAAACCAATCATGACAATTTTATGGGTAAATTGGAAATATTTTTGCGGATTTTGCTCCACACCATCCTCCCTGATTCGTAACGATCAATGCAGCTCGCGATGGCATCTTACACCGAACAAAAACTTCTTGCCAAGGATTAGCGACATTATTTCATACAAGCCAAGCATTTCAATAGGAGCATGACTTAGGTGAGACCGTATTCTTTAAGCAATTCAGCAAATTGTTTGCCTTCTTCTGTAGGAGCTTGATAGTAATAAATGCGTACATAATTTTTCAAAATATATTCATACGGCGAACCCATTAACACCTTCAGGATCGTTTCAATCCGTGGCCTTGCCTTTGCTGTATGGAAGTCGCAACGTTGAAATAAAATAGCCGCTAAAATCTCAGCTTTACAGGCTTTGCGAATCGCATCACCCTGTTCAAAGCTGCGGATGCAATAATGCAATGCACGATCTTTATTCCATTCACGAAACTGGTGAAAAAAATTTAGAGCGAGGGTTTTGTAATGATTATTCGCCGGATTATGTTGATTGAGTTGATTCAAAATAAGATAAAAAAGGGAGGGGATTGAAGCTTCTACATTAGCCCAGGAACAATTACCACTAACTTGCGCTTCAATTTTTAATTCTGTAATCGGGGTTAATCCCAAAACTTGATCTAATTCCGTATTAATATAATGACTCGATTGTTTTTTATAAATTAAATTTTTAACAAAATCGATATTATAATTTTGCGGCCGATTAATTTGATAAAAAACAATATTATCATATAACCGACTATCTTCCCGACGATCACATTTAACCCATATCTCGCCCAGTTTAATAAAGGTAATAGCATGACCTTCATAACCAACAGGAATAAGTAACGGTTCTTGTTGAATAAGAGAATCGATACGTTGTTCATATTTACTGATATCAACACGGTATTGTTGATATCGGATTAACTCAGCGGCCCGTTGAATAACCGCAACGATATATTGTGAAAGCCCAGAAAAACGCCGTAATTGTCTGGCGGCAAAATGATTTTGAAATTGTGAAAGTGAATCGCTAATCAATCCTAAGGTTACTTCCAAATAAAAACCCTCGAAATCAACCTCCACATAATGATTTTGAGGATCAACAATATTGGCAGTGCCAACCAATTCAAACAAGTGACCTAATAATTTAACATTAATATAGTCTTGCGCAAAAACTTCATCTGCAGAAGCTTTAACAAGTAATTTCTGCAATGCTTTTTGTTTACGTAAAATAGGCATGACAAGTACGGGTTGACCCGCTAAGTTATAAGCGTTGGGATCTGCTCCATGATTTAATAATAAGCGGCACAAGTCTTGATTATTATTTTCTACTGCCCATTGTAATGCTGTTCCTCCTGTAACATCAGGACGATTTGGATCGGCACCTTGATCAAGCAGAAAAGCAGAGATTTTTGTATGGTCAATAATGGCTGCTTCAATAAGTGGCGTGAAACCATATTCATCAATTTGATTGACATCTTCACGTGGTATAAGCGATGCAATCCTGTGCATGTCTTCCTGCAAAATGGCATCAGCTAAGGAAAGCATAAGAAAAATGATTACCTATTAAATTGAGGTTTAGGATTAAAACGTGGCGTATTTTCTGGTCGATTGCGTAACTGATATTGATACTCCAACTCTTCACGCTTATCATTGTTGGTCTCAGCAATATGCTCGGTAGGTACTGTATTGACTTTATTATCGACGCTACCACTAAATTGTGCAGCAGCCGCTAAAACAGGATTAGCTTTATATTCACCCTGTCGCTGTTGCCCATTTCCTTGCTGATTAAATGACTTAGCAACTTTTCCTTCTTTTATTTGTTTACGTTCTTCCCGTAATTTTTTCTGGGCATCAACACGTACAGCATGCCTATCTTTATGAACAGAAAGTAATCGTCGCTTTTCCTCACCGGTTAATAAATCATCCCGCGCGCTTTCCCGATTCGTTAAAAAATCGCGAAATTCGATCTGGCCGCCTGCTCCCCCGCTTGCAGAACCTGCATCACCAGTATCTCCTTCCTCATTATCTTGAAGATGTATATTTTTTTTCTTAATTAATTCATCGTCTTTCATTATTGATTCCGCAAAACTAAGTTGAACCAAAGATTAGATTTATAATAATTATAGCAATTTCCCAAGATGGCGGTAATCTTCATTAAAATCAATTGGGTATCAAGCTCCTTCCTCATCTTTTAGTTCTAAAGCACGGAATCGCGAATTTTGCCGTCTGCCCAATAAACCGAAAGAATTTTTATATCGGCAGCGGTATGATTAATAATTTTATGCGTTGCGTGCGGTAAAAAATAGAATGCCTCATCTTTCATAATTTGAAATAAAGTTTGTTCGTAAACCAATGTTGCCGCTCCTTCCAATATAATCCAATACTCATGTTCGAAATGCTTATCGACAGGCGTCTCGCATCCTGATTTAACCGTAAATAAAGATATCTGTACAGATAAGTTGACTAAAGGATTAATCATTTCTTGCAGCAAGCAGCCCTGTGCAAAAAATTGGTTATCTCCCAATTGTAACCGAGGCAGACCCATATTTTTCTTTAACTCGCATAGAATTCCAATCAATGGCACTGCTGTTATCATCAATGCTATATAATTCTTTTTCAGCAATACTATTAATAATTTTAGCACTCCGCCAAGCCATTAAACATAAACTCGTGTCAGCAACACCATGCTGATGGCGAGCTCCATTCTGTACATAAATGCGATGAGTTTGCGGACCATCCCATGCAATTGAAAAATCGTTATGCACCGTGAATTGATCATGATGTAAATCGATGCGATCACGGAAATCAGTTAAACAAGCAGGTACTAGACGCTCATATCCAGTACAAAAAATAATGATGTCAACTTCCGCATTCCAAATTTTATTTAATTGCCGTTGCTCGCAAGTCATGCGCCATGTTTCATTACAACGATCTGCTTGTAGCCCGATAAAATCATAATTCGTTAACAACTGGAAAAACTTACCGCGCTTTTCGATTAATTCTAAGGCATAGAGTTTTTGATAAATAGCAGTGAGGGTGGTCACTGAGATCCCATCATTAGCAAGAGCATTTTCGTGTAATTTTTTTTGTTGAACTTCTGTATTTAAATTAAAAAAATATTCATTGTAGGCAGGAGAAAAAAGTTCATACACAAATGAGGATTCATCTAATTGTTGAAATTGATTACGTCTTGAAATCCAATATAATTGACTGGGTAGATTTTCCGATTTTGAAATGATAGCATCGATAATTTCTGCACTACTTTGTCCGCCACCAATGACCGCCACTCTTTTTCCAGAAAAATTCTTGAAATTCTCTAAAAAATGCTGACTATGAAAAACAGTAGGACCAAGATAGGGACGCGCCCATGTTGGAACTGAAGGTGTGGTACCAGTACCAAGAACCAGATGCTTGCCTTTAATTTTTTTAGTGGCTGTTTCTAGCAAAAAATAATTATCCTGAAATGAAATTTTTTCTACGTGATGGGAAAAGTTTAAATTTGATAAATTTTGACTGACCCACGCGAGGTATTCATTAAATTCGATGCGCAATATTCTGTTAAATTTTGCATAGATAAACCGATATAAACGTTTTTTATTCGCTAAAAAAGCAACAAATGAATAAGGATTGGTGGGGTCGACTAAAGTGACCAAGTCTTCCAAATGAGAAACTTGCAGTTTAGCGTTGGGCATTAACATGCCTGGATGCCAAGCAAAAAATTTTTTAGAATCAAAAAATACAGAAGAAAATTCCTTTAAAGGACTCAGCAACGCAGCTAGACTTAAATTCGACGGGCCAATACCGATGCCCAGTAAGGTTTTAATTGTGTCATTAGACTTAGAGCGCAACTGCATGAAGATCGTCTCTAGAAAGTTGTTTGTAATGAGGAAAGGTTAATGGGATGGGGATAGTTGTTTCATGTTGCATTTCTGCTGGGCAGCCCAAATATCCTAAGTTATGCCAAATACATTGAGCCAGCTTTGGCATAAAAGGATACATTAGTAATGACATACCTTTTAACCACTGATGGCTCGAGCAGGTGTAGGTAAGCCAGCTATATATCGTCTTAACAGCTAAATGAGGAAGAAATTGACTAGGATGAAGTAAATCATTCTGATTTTTGAGTAATGATTTTAAAATTCCATCACATAAAATGGGCATTTCATCATCTTGATTGGCCTTAAACTGATTAATAATTGCAGCGTTAATCCAAAGAATCGTTTTATTATAAAAAACTACAAATTCATCTGCGGAAAAATATCCAACTTGATCTCTAACATTGATGGTTGCTAAAAAAAACCGAACAATATCACTTGAGACAGACGATTTTATAATGAGATCATTGACAAAAATTGCATGGCCTTTGCTCTTAGAAAATTTTTTATTATTTAAAAGATAAAAATAATTAGGAATTAAATAATCAAAAGGTTTGTATTCTTTACAATGATGAGTAACACCGAGCGCGCTAGCAAGAAATGCTACTGCATTATCGATGCCAAAACAGGAAATTGTTTTGACGCTCGAGTTAATTGAAAATGCATTGACTTCTTTTCCTGCAATTTTTCCCATCATTAAAAAATAGGCAAATATTAATCCATAACTAAATAAAGTGGAGGAAGGGAGAGAAGCGTTAGATGGTACAGCCAGCCCCCAATCGCTATTAGCTGTTAATCGCATTAAACCTTTTTGTTGCGTCATTGTGTCTTGATATAATTTTTTTAAAGATGAATGCACAAGATCCGTAGGAACTTTCATGAATAAATTTGTGGTTTTTTCAGAAAAAAAAGTGTTTTTATTTAATATCAATTCTTCAGGGCGAAAGTAGGCCCCACAATTTTCACAAAAATAACTTTCTGCATACATTTTGCAAACCGGACATTTCCCCTGCAACCAACACCCGACCCTATATCGCTTCGCTTTTTCATCCCATAAGACTTGTTCATCTATTGCAGTAATGGCTCCCATATTTTCTAGTTTTTTAAAAATAAAATGTTGCCATTCGCCGTATTGATTACGCCATTCATCAGCAAGCGGATTAATAAATGTATCAATATTAATATCCATGGCCTGTAAATCTGCAGCAATTTTTTTATGATAATCATGACATATTTCTTCAGAAGACTTATTTTCATTCACTGCTTTATGTACAACAAACGATTCATAAGTATCTGTCCCGCAAATCATTTTTGCTTCATGACCCTGTCTTTGCAAGACCCGTGTAATAATATCTGCTGTTAAAAAAGGGCCGCCAATATGGCCTAAATGTAAATGGCCATTAGGAGTCGGTACAGAAGGGATAATTAAATATTTTTGTTTCATAACACTTACTAATTTCTTAATTATAATGAATTATGCGTCGCTTCAATCGTCTCTTTTATAATTTGAATTGAGATATTCCAACTTTCTTTATGGTGTCGCTTAACTTGTTTTCGATCTCTAGCTATTAAGGCTAGTACAAGTGCCTCATTACTTTTAATGAGTTCCAGTAAAATTTTTTTAGTAAGGTGCTTTTTACTAAGGCATAAAACCCGATAACGCGCAGCATGTTCTTGCAACATCTCACGAATTTTGAGTAACCAGGGGGACTGACACGCTTTAATTAAACTAAAACGATATTCACGATGAAGCGTTTCCCATTGCGTTGGATCCATTTCTTTATTGATTTGGTGGGTTAGATATTTTTTGTAACGATGCCATGCTGCGACCACATTAGCTTCCCAATGTTCATCACCGTGTTGCATAGCATAGTCAATAGCGAGGCTATCAATTTCGATGCGTATATTATATAAATCATTTAATTCATCGACTGATAAGGGGGCTACTGTAAATCCACAATGTTCTTCTCTGCGAACAAGTCCGCTGATGACAAGACGCGAAAGCGCTTCTCGTATAGGGCTGTAGCCAACTTCATACCGTCGTTTCAGTTCATCCATTTGCAATCGTTGCCCGGGAAAAAATATTCCGTTCGTAATATCATGATGTAATTTTTCAAAGATATTTGTTGCTTTCGTTTTTTTTCTGACGCTTGACGTCATATCGGCCTTTTCCATTTCATCGCACACACATTGTAAGAACACGATCCATCATAACGTACTTATTTTCGAAAATAAATAATATTTTCGAAAATAAAGATACGGATAAGTCTGCGGCACATATACGAACTGATCCACACAACGAAAGAAGATTCATTATTAATGAGATAAAAAAAGGGAAGATAAGAAAATGACACGCTTAAATAAAATTAAACGGAGCTGCAAAGTAATCTGGTGAAATCCAATTCGGTTTCAGAGGCCAAGATCATTCATTTACAGCTTTTTCTGAAAGAGTTGATCTTAAAGTGACCCTAATGCATTTTGTAATTCCGGTAGAAGGGTAAATAAATCACCCACTAAAATATAATCGGCAATTTCAAAAATGGGCGCTTCAGGATCGTTGTTAATTGCGACAATAATTTTACTATCTTTCATCCCGGCCAAATGTTGAATCGCACCCGAAATACCAACGGCGATATAAAGATCAGGCGCAACGACTTTACCGGTTTGACCAACTTGATAATCATTAGGGGCAAAACCTGCATCAACCGCGGCACGTGATGCACCCACCGCACCGCCCAATTGATCTGCAATGGTTTCTAACAAATGGAAATTATCCGCACTTTTTAATCCGCGTCCTCCCGCGACGATCACCCGAGCCGAGGTTAATTCAGGACGAGCTGATTGGGTTAAAGATTCATTTTCAAAGCGGGATAACGGATTCGCAATCACTTGAGTTAGTGATGTAATAGAGGCTTGCGCATCTCTTTTTTCTTCTAGCGAAGGAAAGGCAGTCGTGCGTATGGTCATGACTTTGATTTTGTCGGAGGATCGTACTTTTGCAATGATATTACCTGCATAAATAGGACGTAAATAAGTATCTTCATTTTCAATTTTTATGACATCGCTTATCATTCCCACATCAAGCAATGCAGCAACACGAGGCAATACATTTTTTCCAAATGTTGTTGCGCCAGCCAAGATGTAATCATAATTTTTGCCTATTTCTGCAATGAGTTCTGCACAATTCTCAGCGAGCTGGTGAGCATAGACCTCGTTATCGGCAAGCAAAACTTCATCAACGCTTAGGATCACTGCTGCTTCTTGCGCAACGGCCGTACATTCATAACCTATTACAAGCAAGTCGAAGGTCGTACCTAATTGTTTTGCGGCAGATAACGTATGATACGTTGCCGATTTAATGTGTTGATTGTTATGTTCGCTAAGTACTAATACTTTCATATCACTTGCGCCTCATCTTTTAACCGGGTTATTAATTCTTGAACTGAATTAAGTTTCACACCATTGCGTTTCTTTGAGGGTGCACTAACCGATAACAATTCAATATGGGGTTGTAAATCGAGGCCCAGCGTATCTGCGGCAATCAGGTTTAAAGGCTTAGCTTTAGCTTTCACGATATTAGGAAGAGAAAGGTAACGGGGCTCATTTAAACGTAAATCCGTGGTAATAACGGCTGGCAAATTAAGAAAAAGTGTTTCCAAACCCCCATCAATCTCTCGCGTCACGCTGACACCATTATCATGGAAAGCAAGATTTGATGCAAAAGTACCTTGTGGCCAATGAAGTAAACCGGCCAACATTTGGCCCACTTGATTATCATCAGTATCAATCGCTTGTTTACCCAAAATAATCAGAGAGGGCGATTCTGTTTGGGCTAAGTGTTGAAAAATCTTAGCACAAGCTAAGGGTTGGATTGAAAGTTCTGTAGTCATTAATATGGCTCGATCACAGCCCATGGCAAGCGCATGTCGTAATGTTTCCTGATGGGTTGATTTTCCAATAGAAACGACAATAACTTCGGATGCAATACCTTTTTCCTTTAATCGTATTGCTTCTTCTACAGCAATTTCATCAAAAGGATTCATCGACATTTTAACGGTCGATGTTTCAACATCTGAGCCATCAGATTTAATACGAACCGTTGTTTTATAATCAACGACTCTTTTTACACCTACAATAATTTTCATGCTGAATTCCTGCCAACGTGATGCGGCATGTTAACATTCAACCTGTAATACTTTAAATAGTTATAGTATTTTGTACCTTGATTTCGCGCGCAGTAGTCAGCATCTTATCTTGACGATAGCCAATTTTAACTAACCCTACAGGATAAATCTTCATGGATATTAATCAAACCGTCGCAATGATCACGGGTGGCGCATCGGGAATGGGCCGTGCTTCAGCTGAATTACTTATTTCATTGGGCGCCAAAGTCGCCATTTTAGATATTAATCAAGCAGTCTGTGAAGAAACTGCAAATAAAATTGGTGCCATCCCTTTTACGTGTGATGTTACGCAAGCTGAGAGCGTCGAAAATGTGATTAAAGCCATCGAAAAGCAACTTGGCACCCCGAGGATTTGCATTAACTGCGCAGGGGTTGTCCATGGCAGACGCATGGTGAACCAACAAGGCCCTATGCCGCTTGATGAATTTCGTAAAATTATTGAAATTAATTTAATTGGTTCCTTTAATGTCATGCGACTCATTGCTAATGCCATGACGCAACTTTCACCCCTTGCCGACGAAGAACGCGGCGTTATCATCAATACTGCATCCGTCGCAGCATTTGAAGGACAGATTGGCCAAACAGCTTATAGCGCATCAAAGGGCGGTATTGTAGGACTTACTTTGCCTGCTGCGCGTGAATTAGCCCAATTTGGTATTCGAGTTATGACCATTGCCCCGGGCCTGGTCGACACTCCGATGTTTGAAAAAATTTCACCTGAAGCGCGCGCCTCACTTGCTGCCAGTGTGCCTTTTCCCAAACGTTTAGCAAAACCGCAAGAATATGCATTATTAGCTAAAGCAATCATTGAAAATCCAATGCTAAATGGGAATGTAATTCGATTAGATGGTGCGCTACGAATGGCACCCAAGTAAATTTAAACGAAGGCGTTTTGAGGTATAATGTTCCCCATCCACACTTTGTAGGTGAGCCCTATGTTCAGAAGAATTATTTTATTTTTAGCAACTAACCTATTAGTCATAGCAACCATTTCCATTGTCACGAGTGTTTTAGGTTTACATACTTACCTGAATCGTTATGGAATTGATTATGTTCAACTTGCAATTTTTTGTGCGATTTGGGGAACAGGCGGGGCATTTATTTCGCTTTTTATGTCAAAATTTATTGCCAAAATGGCGATGGGCGTTGTCATTATCAATCCTAACAATGCAACGCGGGAAGAGCGCTTTTTATTAGAAATGATTTATGAGCTTGCCAAAGGGGCAGGGTTGAAAACAATGCCCGAAGTTGGCATTTACAGCTCCCCCGAAGTTAATGCTTTTGCAACTGGGCCCTCCCGGGCTAATTCATTGATTGCCGTGTCTTCCGGTCTCTTAGCTAACATGAACCGTGATGAAGTCCAAGCTGTTTTGGCGCACGAAATTTCTCACGTTGCCAATGGCGATATGGTTACCATGACGTTGGTGCAGGGCGTGGTCAATGCTTTTGCACTTTTTCTATCACGCATCATTGCATATGCTATTTCCGTGGCACTTTCACGAAGTGACGACCGCGGTGAAATTTCCTACATGACTTTTAGCTTATTTGCCTTCGTGTTTGATATTTTATTTACTTTATTGGGTAGCATTTTAGTCGCAGCATATTCCCGCTGGCGGGAATATCGCGCCGATCGTGGTGGCGCTCGTTTGGCGGGCCGTGATCGAATGATTGCCGCGCTTCGTCGTCTACAACAAACCAGTGAAATTCAAGATGAACGCGCGCCTTCCTTGGCTGCATTTAAAATCAGTCATCGGCCTTCCTGGATGGAATTATTTTCAAGCCACCCACCGTTAAAGGACCGCATCGCTCGATTGCAACAATTAAGTTAGTCAGCCTACTTCGGTCACTCAAGGAATAGCGCCTTCGTGAAATATTTTTTTGGATGGCTTTATATTGTTGCCAGTGTAAGCATAGGATGCGCCTTTGCCAAGGAATCTGTTACCTCCTTGGCTTTAAAAGAAAATATTAATGCACTGTATTTAAAATATCAAAATGAAACCGGCGGTAAAAATGCCGACTATATTCCAGAGTTAGCTAAGGTCAATCCTGCCTATTTCGCAATCGCCATTGCTACACCCAATGGCGAGTTGATTGCCGCAGGTGATGCAGATGTACCTTTCGCCATCGAATCTATTTCAAAAATTTTTGTCTATGGTTTAGCTTTAGAAGATTACGATGAGAATTGGATTACGGAAAAAGTTGGATTGAATGCGACTGGTTTTCCCTTTAATTCCCCGATTCCGCTTATTCAAAAAGCGGATCACTTACAAAATCCGTTAGTCAATGCAGGTGCCATCCAAGTTGCAAGTTTTATTAAAGGTAAAGATAACAATGAAAAATGGCAGCGAGTCTTTAATTTATTTAAAAAATTAAGCGATAATAAAGCATTTTTAGGTCAAGCTGTCTACCAATCAGAGACTGCAACCAATCTCAATAATCGCGTTCTGACTGAATTACTCCAATTGTATGATATGACCATGGGTAACGGTGCGGAAGCATTGGATCGTTATACCAAAGCATGTTCCATGATGGTCACTGCTAAACAACTCGCTTTGATGGGTGCAACACTCGCTAACGGAGGAGTTCACCCGCTAACTCATGCTCGTATTTATAGTGAGTCACACGTGAACATGATCGTCGCCCAAATGATAACCAATGGTTTATATGAAGAAAGTGGCGCTTGGTTTACTACTGTGGGCCTCCCCACCAAAAATGGCGTCAGTGGCGGACTTTTAGCTATTATTCCTCAGAAAATGGCCATTGTGGTGTTTTCTCCCCCGATCGATGCAAGTGGAAGTAGCGTACGCGGGAAAGCTGTGTTGAAGGAGTTATCTCAACAAATGTTCAACGCTCGAGGCTAATCCTACGCAATTTAAATCACCGTATCTATTCAGCTGAATGGGTCTCTTCACTCTGCGCTTTGGTTTTTAATTTCAATAAGAATATTCATACAAGAGAGGAAAAAAACTAACACGGGAATAATTAAGGTTAAATAAGGACTGGGGGTATGAATTCCCAAAGCAACATAGACGGATTTTTGAATAATAACTGTAATAGTAGTAATAAAAACTAAATATAAAATACTGAGTACCCAGTAGCTGACTTCAGGCCAGTTTTCTCTAAAAAGACGAGGGTTAGTAATGCTGCGTGGAAATTTATTAACAAGCCATGCTACTGATGCATGGCGTAATTTGTTTTTTTCCAACCAGTCCATTAAAACATAATAACCATCCATTTCTTTTAAAGGACTTAACATACGCAATGCACTGACATAGGTATAGAGAGAAAATAACCAAAGTATTCCTTGTAAATAAGGATTGCTAATTAGCAATATACCCAACGCTGCCATTCCCGCTAGAAAAAAATCTACATATACGCCTGCCAGGTTCACCATCATGCGCGGCTTTCTTGTCGCAAGCCACATATCAGACGTATCCGTAAAGGCGATGGGAAGGAAACCATTCCAACCAATTCCAATAAAATGGACTTCACGCCCATAGGCTTTTACAGCAAAAGCATGGCCCAACTCATGAAGAAAAGCTGCTATTAAACTAAAGGGGATAAGTCCTAAGAGCAATAATAAGCTAATATGTTTTTTTGCAAAAAATAATAAAACTGATTGGGTATTCACGGCAAAAGAAAGAAAACCTGCAATCACTAAAATTAACCAAATGACACTTGCTGCCGGCGTAAAAAAATATCGAATAAAGCGTTGATAGAAAGTAGTCATCCAAGGATCAACATCACCAAATGCAATTCTACTGGCAAAGAGTTTTTTTATTTTCTTCAATTTTTTTACCCAAGACGAACGCTTATCTTGAACAGGAGCTGTAACATGAATATTACTAATAAAGCCTTCTCTATTTAACTTTGAAATTAAAGCAGCTACCATATCGGGTGCAAAAACATGGAAATGATGCGCTAAATCCATCGTAATATCTTGCAAGGTTTGTTTACCATTTAAAGCATGCCAGATAAAAGCGCCTTCATCGGAAAGTTTAAAATATTTTCCTGTCATCTCGTTTTTTAAAATCGTGATTGTTTCTCCATCAGCAGCCGTACGTTGGTGCACACTTACCGATGGATTTTTTAAAGGTCGACTTCGATCAACCATTAAAGTCATAAACATTTGAGCGACATTCGTTTCCGATTCAATTAATTCAGATAAATCTTCGTATCGTAAGACAAAAAGATTACAATTAGTCAGTGCTTTTGCAGTCGCGTTACGAGACGATTTGGTAATCAACGTCGCTTCGCCAAATAAAGTCGGGGGCGATAATTCAGCTAACAATTTTATCTCACCAAGCGGACTTTGAAAAACAATGCCCACTTCTCCTGCCTCGATTAAATAACATTCTTCGCCCATTTCCCCTTGGTTAAAAATCACATCGCCCGCTTTATATTTTTTTTCTTTAATACGTTCTGCTAACCACTTTAAACGTTGCGGAGAAAGGTTTGCAAAAGGCAAAGATTGCTTGATAAAGTGCATGCGTAAAGTTTGTTTAGCCGAAGCAAACATGACTTTTTCTAAATGATTTTTTTGCAGGAAATTGGTCAAATCTGCTAATGATAATTTTAAAGCTAATAAGGGTGTAACCGCTTTTACTGTAGCGGTCCTTTGACCTGTTATCGAATAAAAACCTTTTTCATTAAGTCCGATACTTTCATTTTCGTTGAGCAAAGCAACGGGCACGGATTTAATTATTTTTTTATTTATAATTTCATGGGTAACTTCAGCGCTTCCCTGAACAATAAAATAGACGCTATCAATTAAATCATGCTGAGAGACGATGGATTGAAGCGGTGAATAGTGTACTTCGTGTAAATAGCCCGCGAGTTGGTCGATTTGCTCAACGGATAAAGAAGCAAAGCATGGAAAACCTCGCAACAAAGTAACACGGCTAGTTAATGAGACCTTTGGATCATCCATGCGATCAATCCTTAATTCCTTTTATTGTAACTTGAAGACCTTATCCTGTCATTGTTAGACTTAAAGACTAGCAAACTTGCGAATAAAAATCATATAATGAACAGATCATGTCAAGGAGGATGCTAATGACGACGATAACTTTTAATGGAACGCCATTACAAACAATAGGTCAATTACCCATCATTGGGCAACCCGCCCCTGATTTTGCCTTGACTAAAATTGATTTAAGTGAAATTTCACTTAAAAATTATTTAGGGAAACCAATCGTTTTAAATATTTTTCCAAGTTTAGACACCGTCACTTGTGCAACGGCGATGCAACGTTTCAATGAAATTGCGAAAGCATACCCTGAAATTTTAATACTTTGTGTTTCAGCAGATCTTCCCTTTGCACAAAAACGGTTTTGTGCCTCCGAACATTTAAACAACGTTCAACCTGTTTCGGTTTTCAGACATTCTGAGTTTGGAGAAAACTATGGTGTTTCCATTTTGGAAAGCCCGCTTGAAGGATTACTCTCACGGGCCGTCGTTATCTTGGATAAGAAAGGGATTGTGCGTTACACGCAACAAGTTCAAGAAATTACAGAAGAGCCAGACTACGCAGCAATTACAACTGCGTTGAATGAAACCCTAACCCCATCGCTGGATTTATAGAAAACGGACTTTTGGTACCATAACAAAATCCTCGTCCTCTACATTCACAACCGTGGGTGTGGCTTTTTCAAGTCCTGCTAAGGCTCGAATATGCGTTTTTTCATGAGCAGGAATAAAATCGTCTGGCAATTCTAACAATGTGGAAATCCAGAGTTTTAAAAATTCTTTATTCTTAGACAAAGCGGGATGATTTAAAAGCGCAGTGAATCCTTCTTTACCCATGGAAAAGGTATAGGTTGCGGCTTCTACTGATTTAAGTGCCAGCTCATCGCCAATTTTTTCTAAAAGGGATGCACAAAGATAGGCTTCAGCTTTCGAGATAAGTTGATCACCCACTAATCTCCCTAATTGAGTCATTAAAATTGTTCCTGCACCAAATACTACAAATCCCGCGGGACCCGTTGCAACGACTGTGCCAGTGAGAGAAGGTATGGCAACACCTGTTAAAAATTGTGTAAGACCTGCACTAACGACTGCAGTTAAACATTGTCTTTTTCTCGAAGGCTTCAATCCTGGTTTTAATTTTTTTATTTTTTGATCTAATAAAATTCGTTCCAGGGATGCAATAAAACGTTCGAAGTATTTTGCTTCATCTTTCGAAAGGGAGGCTTTAAATTCAGTATAATAAGTAGCGTTTTCTTGAATGCGTTTTAAATGAAATGATAAAGCTTCCAGCCATTCGATTTTTTTATCGCGTTTAATGTGGCTGGTTTTCTTTTCGCCGATACTATGCAAGCATAATTTTAGTAACTCACCTTCTTGAAGATGATATTCATTTTCAAGCGTTAAAATACCTAATAAGTACGCACCCATCCGCACATTATTAGTCTGCATATATAAAGTATCTTTTTCGCGTTCATTTTTAGGTTCGGGATAAAACGTACTGCATGTTTTATCCACTAAATTGATATTATTAATTAACGCATAGCGACTATTATTGGTAAATAGACGCGACTGCGTTGCAGTTTGATAATCAGCTGACAATTTTTTAATATTTTCATGGAGAATTCTTGCTTGCGGTACACCTTCAGCAATGAGTGCGATGCGGCTTGATTCTCTATCCAAAATATTTTTTAAAAGTATTCGAATATCTTTTAATAATTTGTGTTTTTCTAAACCAAGTTTTGCAAAAACGTCACGATCACTTTGACAGTTTATATATTTATAAAACTGCCAAAGGCAAACTAAGCGATGATCTCCTTCAAGCATCTCGGGAAATTGATTTTTTAAAAATGTTTTAATGTGAGTATATAATTCACTACCGGAATTATAGACATAGCCTTTTTTTAATGTTGCAGATCCATTGGGATATTCATTTTGTTTTATATCTTCAAGCTTATAAATCAATGAACCCAGTGCGATTAAATCTGAAGTGGATTGGACAGCGGCTTTACCAGAAGATAACGCACAATTAAATTGCGTGTATTTTTTTCGTTGCGGATTGCTCCCTTTATAAAGCTGGGGCAACTTGGCTGCAAATTCGCTAAGTTTCCGATTCAACATGTATTAATTCCTTTGCGAACGTTTTTTTAGTGTATGTATTTAAGGTTAAGGAAATCTTAATACTATTTTATTGCTTTTATTTCAATAGCTTACTGAACTAACATTCTGCGTACCCTGTGCTATATTTAAAAAAAATGGTGGCGAATATGACACAATTATTGGAAATTTATAGTAAATGGGCAAATAATCTGACTTTTCGCGAAGCTTTTCGCCTAAATCCTGAAGTTGCCTTAAAGGAAGCAGGAATTCAAGTTAGTGAAGAAGATCTTGCCAAAATTAAAGCCAAATTTGCGCTTGACCCTTCTGAGAACGACACCCTTGATGATCGCATCAGCAAGTAAACCACACTAAATTTTATTTAGCCTTTATCATAGCTTCAGCTAAACTACTATCCAAATTAGTTTAGGATTCTTAGCAATGGAAAATGATTCAACTGTCTTTGTCAGCTTCGCACGAACTCCCATGGGGAATTTGTTGGGTGACTTAAAAGAATTTCCAAGTCCAGCCCTTGGTGCAACTGTCATTAAAGCCGCTTATCAACGTGCTGGTCTCGACCCTTCCTCTATTGATGAAGTTCTCTTAGGTTGTGTTTTACCAGCCGGTGTGGGACAAGCTCCGCCGCGACAAGCGGCTCGCGCCGCAGAATTACCAGATAAAACACCGTGCACCATGATTAGCAAGGTATGTGGCTCGGGAATGAAAGCCATTATGTTTGCACATCTCACATTACAAACTCATGCAGCTGGCATTGTCATTGCGGGTGGCATGGAAAGCATGACGAATGCCCCTTACTTACTTAAAAAAGCGCGTCAAGGCTATCGATTAGGTCGAAGTGAAATTGATGATCATATGGTGTTGGATGGTTTAGAAGACGCTTATACGGGTCAGTCTATGGGCTTTTATGCAGACCAATGTGCTAAGCAATATGGCTTTACACGCCAACAACAAGATGAGTATGCCCTTGTTTCTTTTGAGCGTGCCCGTAGTGCTACACGCAATAAATTATTTGCGGCGGAAATTGTACCGCTTTCTGTTAAGACTAAAGAAGGCGAAAAAATAATTATTGAAGACCAACGGCCGTTCAGTGTCAATCTTGAGCGGATAACCCAATTACAACCAGCATTTGTTAAAGATGGTACAGTCACAGCCGGTAATTCAAGCGCTATTGCAGATGGTGCTGCAGCTTTAGCGATGATGCGTCTTTCTACAGCTAAAAAAGAACATATTAAGCCTATCGCACGCATTGTCGGTCAAACTAACACCGCGCGTCATCCCAGTGAATTTACGATTGCTCCCATTGATACGATCAATCAATTATTAAAAGTAGTTGGATGGAACATCGGTGATGTCGATTTATTCGAAATCAATGAAGCTTTTGCCGTGGTCGTTTTGGCAGCAATGCATGATTTGAAAATTCCTTTAGAAAAAATAAATATTCATGGTGGCGCTTGTGCGTTGGGACATCCAATCGGGGCTTCTGGCGCACGCATTGTCGTTACACTCATTGCTGCCTTGAAACAAGCCGGATTACAACGTGGTATCGCTGCTTTGTGTATTGGTGGTGGTGAGGCAACGGGTATTGCCATTGAAATGATGTGATCACTGCATCCTATTTTTAAATTAGTTAACTAGGGAATGACGATGAATCGTGAAGTCATGGAGTTTGATGTTGTCATTGTGGGCGCAGGTCCTGCAGGTCTTTCAGCAAGTATTCGTTTGGCGCAACTCAGTCTTAAAGAACAAAAACCATTAAACATATGTGTCATCGATAAAGCTGCATCTGTCGGTGCGAACATCCTTTCGGGTGCAGTGTTAGAACCCCGCGCCTTAAATGAATTGCTGCCCGATTGGCTTTCATTAGAGCCTCCTCAGCATACGGCTGTTACCGAAGATTCTTTTTCTTTTTTAACAAAATCCCACTCTATTACACTTCCAACACCACCCCAAATGAATAATCACGGTAATTATATTATTAGTCTAGGACAGTTTTGCGTATGGCTTGCAAAACAAGCGGAAGCGATGGGTATCAATATTTTTCCTGGTTTTGCAGCAACTGAAGTACTTTACGAAGGAGATTGCGTTTGTGGGGTCGCAACCGGCGACTTAGGACTAGATCGAAAAGGTGAACCCAAATCTCAGTTTCAACCCGGTATAGAATTACGTGCAAAACAAGTCATCTTTGCCGAAGGATGCCGAGGCTCTGCAACACAAACTTTATTTAAACGTTTTAATTTAACTGAGAAATCTGCTCCTCAAACCTATGGTTTAGGTATTAAAGAATTATGGGAAATTCCACCCGAAATGCATCAAGTAGGCAAAGTTGCCCATACTGTTGGATGGCCGCTTGATCAAAAAACTTATGGTGGCGCTTTTCTTTATCATTTCGGAAAAAACTTTATTAGTATCGGATTTGTTGTAGGATTAGATTATGAAAATCCTTACCTTAATCCCTATGAAGAATTTCAACGTTTTAAAACGCATCCTGCCATTGCGCCTTTACTAAAAAATGGCAGGCGCATTGGTTACGGTGGAAGAACATTAATTGAAGGGGGGTTACAAAGCATTCCTAAATTAATTTTTCCAGGCGGTCTTATCATTGGCGATGCCGCTGGATTTTTAAATGTTCCTAAAATAAAGGGCATTCATAACGCAATGAAATCAGGAATGATTGCAGCAGAAAGTTTATTTCCGATGCTAGACACGACAACTTCTCCGAAAGAATGCACAAGCTATCCTGTCAATTTAAAAAACAGTTGGTTATGGAAAGATTTATATACCGCGCGCAACATCCGCCCAGCTTTTCGTCATGGATTGTGGTTAGGTTTAGCTTACGCAGCTATAGATACTTATTTATTACGCGGACGCGCACCTTGGACCTTTACACATCGTTGTCCTGATCATTTAACTTTGAAAAAAGCCGCAGCTTGTAAAAAAATTGAGTACCCTAAGCATGATAATCAACTTACTTTTGATTTATCGACGTCCGTTTATCTTGCTAACATTCACTATGACGAGGATCAACCTTATCATCTTAAGTTGAAAGATCGGCATCGCGTTCCTATTGAAATTAATTATAAAGAATATGCCTCGCCCGAAACACGCTATTGCCCTGCGGGTGTTTATGAAATCCTTTTTAATGAAGGGAATCAACCGCGTCTCCACATCAATGGCGCAAATTGCGTTCAGTGTAAAGCTTGTGACATCAAAGATCCGACGCAAAATATTGTGTGGACTCCGTCTGAAGGAGGAAGCGGTCCTCAGTATGAAATGATGTAGGTAGAAAATCTGAAGACTGATCTGCCTTTATCGTTTCAGGTAAATATGATATGGTAAAAGTCTCATAATAATAAGCGCATCCGCGCAATAAAAACGAGGTGAGTCATGCGATTCTTGTCACTTCCTCTGCTGCTAGTGTTCATTATTTTTACGGCTCCTGTCACTTACGCAGCACAATACTATCGTCATATCCCCTTCACGCTCCGCATTCAAAGCCACGATATTGTACATGTCGATTATAATTTTTCTGAGAAAACTGGCATTTATTGCCAGGCTAATCGCGGTCCCATTCAAATTAAATTTGATTACAAAGGTCGCGATAAATCCGCCTTTCTTCCTGTTCGCTTACAAAGCGATCATATCCCGGATGAAAAATATGAAGAATTAGCAGATTACGAGGGCCAGTTCCGACTTGAAACGAAAGGTCGTAACAATACGAGTTACGAAATAAAGTGTAGTTACATTAAATCTGAGCTGCATTAATCGATTTTGCGTTTGACCGACCCTAGTCTTGAATTGTCTTTTTTTCGCCCTTTTACTTTTGCAAGGGAAATGATTAAGATCGATGCTCTTATCAGTTAGGAAATGCACTCATGATTCACACAGAAACTGCACAGCTTGCAAGTATCTTATGGAGTAAAAATAACAATATCTTAAAAGAAACATTCTTAGTCTTCTCCGGGGTTATTCTACTTGCTATAGCGTCTCAACTTAGTATCCCTTTCACTCCTGTGCCGCTTACTTTCCAAAGTGCAACTGTGGTCCTGATAGGCATGATACTGGGCGCGAAACGAGGCAGTTATGTCCTGGGTGTTTACTTAACTGCAGGTCTTTTGGGATTACCCGTATTTGCGGAATTCGCCCAAGGTCCCATCGTATTCATGGGTCCGACAGGCGGTTATTTGTTAGGTTTTTTACCTGCAGCTATGTTGAGTGGTTATTTGGCTGAAAAGGGTTTTGGTCAAAGTATGTTTAAATCTTTTGTTGCAGCATTATGTGGTGTTACCGTTATTTTGACTTTCGGATATCTTCACCTCGCCCTTTTGATAGGCTTTGAAAATGCTTTTAAATGGGGTGTGCAACCTTTTCTGCTGCCAGAAGCTGTTAAGCTCTTTTTTGCATCGCTTCTCATTCCCCGCTTTTGGAGAAATCAATAATTGCGCGTCAATTTTCGACCGCATCATTTTCTATGTGCTTTAACTTTTCAAGGCAAAGGGTACTCGCAACCTTTTATTGAAAATTTTGCCGCTATCATGACTTTATTAAATAAAAATGAAGCTAATGATGTGCTCATCGAAGTAGTTCTTGAAACGGATTCAATTTGTACCCCTTGTCCCCATCGCTCAAAAAATCGTTGCGCAACACAATCCAAGATAGAACGGTTAGATGCAGCTCATCAACAAGTACTTGGGGTAAATGCAGGTGATTTGATGACGTGGAAAGCAGCACGTCAATTAATGAAAGATAAATTATCCATGGCTCAATTCCATGAAATTTGCAAGGATTGCGAATGGAAAATTTATGGCATGTGTGAAACCACTTTGAAAGCCTTCTTAAGCTGATCACGACGCATCGCATCTTTTAAAATCTAGGGGGGATTTTTTTTGATTGAACCTACACTTGCAACTCTCTTATCCTCACAACGCCAATTTTTTTTAACCCACGTCACCTTGCCCTACGAATATCGTATTGAGCAATTAAAAAAATTAAAACTGCTTCTCGAAATGCATGAACCCCAATTTCTTGGTGCATTAAAAAAAGATTTGAACAAACCTCGAGTTGAAAGTTTACTTTCCGAAATTTTTTTAATATATAAAGAAATTGACTTTATTTTAAAGCATTTAAGAAAATGGATGAAAACAAAAAAAGTTGCTACACCATTTCCGATGCTTTTTCCAGGTCGTTCAAACATTTATTATCAACCCTACGGAAGTGTTTTAATCTTTTCTCCGTGGAACTTCCCTTACTTCTTAACCTTATCTCCCTTAATCGGTGCAATAGCGGCTGGTAATTGTGTCGTCATCAAAACTTCGGAAAAAGCCTCCGCCTTTCAACAATGCTTTACTGACTTAATCAATGGCAATTTTTCTGCATCCTATCTCTTTGCTTTATCGGGTGGCGTAGACCGTGCGAAAGAAGTGTTAAAGGAACCTTTCGATTACATTTTTTTTACCGGCGGTAGTACAACTGGACAAAAGGTGATGGAGGCGGCTGCAAAATATTTAACGCCAGTTACGCTTGAGTTAGGAGGCAAAAGTCCTTGTATCGTTGATCAGACGGCTAATATTGCCTATGCGGCAAGACGTATCGCTTGGGCGAAGTTTGTTAATGCGGGTCAAACCTGTGTAGCGCCTGACTATGTTTTTGTCCATCACGATGTCAGAGATGAGTTTATTAATGCTTACCGTACGGCACTCACAACTTTTTTCCCTGATAATGATTCACTGAAGCAATACTGCAAAATAATTAATAGACAGCGTTTTGATCATCTCAATGATCTACTCAATAATGTAACTATTTTAGTGGGTGGTGAAAGTTATGCTGAAACAATGCAAATTAAACCTGCGCTTATCGACGGCGTGACCTGGGATCATCCTTTGATGAAAGAAGAAATTTTTGGGCCAATCTTACCCATGCTTACTTTTAAGCATTATGGAGAAGTCATCAATGCGATTAATAGCCATCCTATTCCTCTCGCACTTTATTTTTTTACGAAGGATCGTCACAATCAACAAAAAATAATGAATCAACTTCGCTTTGGCGGCGGATGTATTAACGATACCCTACTCCACCTTGCCAATTTCAACTTACCCTTTGGTGGAGTGGGACAGAGCGGCATGGGTCAATATCATGGCTATTTCTCTTTTCTTACTTTTTCACACCAAAAGAGCTTGTATGAACACTATGCGTCACTTGATTTCAAACCTATGTATCCACCCTATAGCGAACGTAAGACATGGTGGTTAACGCGGCTGCTTCGATGGTGAGCCTTCTCAAGACGCAATCGTCGTAGTAAGATAATTCATTAAGTGTTCTTTCGCGGCTTTAATCGAATGTAGGGTGAGTAAATGAAAAGTTTACCCAGCAGACGTCCTACACAACCGCAGGCCCTCTCTCCTATACGTGTAAACATTTGAGGTAAGCAAATGTTTAGTTCACTTTTTAGAAAAAAACCCGTTGGTCCACCTAGTGAATTTGCACATCGTACACTCACAGCTTTTGATTTAATTTTTATGGGAATTGGCGCCATTATTGGCGCGGGTGTCTTTGTTTTGACGGGCGTTGGCGCGGCGACTGCAGCGGGCCCCGGCATCGTTTTTTCTTATGCTATTGCGGGAACGGCCGCTTTATTTGCTGCATTGGCTTATGCAGAGCTTGCAGCAAGCGTCGGCGGGACTGGCAGCGCCTACAGCTATGCTTATGCCGGGTTTGGTGAATTTGCAGCGTGGCTTATTGGCTGGAATTTACTTTTAGAATACGCCATGTCTGTATCAACCGTTGCTATTGGTTGGGCTGGATATGTTAATAATTTATTACAATCGATGCATATAAACTTGCCCCTTGTCATTACTAAAAATATTTTTGAGGGCGGTTTCATCAATTTACTTGCGGTATTCATTGTGCTTGCATTAGGAGCGTTGTTATCGCTTGGCGTAAAACAAAGTGCTCGCTTCAATGCCGTCATTGTAACCATTAAATTACTCACCATTGCCCTTTTTATCATCATCGCATCCATCAATATAGACACGGATAATTGGACGCCTTTCCTTCCCTTTGGTTGGTCAGGCGTTATGAGTGGCGCAGCATTAGTTTTTTTTGCCTACATCGGTTTTGATGCACTTTCGACTGCAGTAGAAGATACGATTAATCCCCAACGTGATATTCCGATTGGAATCATTGTATCGCTTATCGTATGCACTTTAATTTACATCGCCGTTGCCCTCTTGCTGACAGGGATTCGTCATTACACGCTATTGAATGTAGGTTCGCCCGTTTCAGACGCTTTGTTACATATCGGTTACCGGACTGCTGCAGGAATCACAGCTGCGGGTGCTATGGCTGGATTAACCACGGTTATTTTGATTATGTACTATGGATTAACTCGGGTATGCTTAGCGATGGCACGTGATGGGTTAATTCCAAAGCAAATTGCTTTCATTAACCCCCGTACCCATACCCCGCTGCGTATTATCATTGTTGTTGCGATAATTATGTGTTTGGTTTCTGGTTTTGCACCTATTGATCGAGCGGCAGAACTTGTTAATATCGGCACGTTAGCAGCCTTTTTATTTGTGTGTGCGGGTGTTATGGTTTTTCGCTCGACCCATCCTGATTTAAAGCGACCTTTTAAATTACCTTATAACCCCCTCATTCCTGTTCTTGGCATACTTTTTTGCTTTTATCTCATGCTTAATCTGCCAG
This sequence comes from Gammaproteobacteria bacterium, assembly GCA_013816845.1. Classification (NCBI taxonomy): domain Bacteria; kingdom Pseudomonadati; phylum Pseudomonadota; class Gammaproteobacteria; species Gammaproteobacteria bacterium. Next base: position 68,494 of record JACDDU010000004.1, on the reverse strand, counting down.
CCATTACTTGGTTTAGATTTTTAATTTGGACAGGGATTGGCGTTGTAATTTATTTTACCTATGGTAAAAACCATAGTCTTTTGCAACAACAAAGCAAATCAGAGCGCGAGCGCTAAACCCACTTTTGAGGCAGGCGGGCGTTTTAAAACCTGACTAATGTACCGAGAGACATTTAAAAGCTTTTCCATATTCACGCCAGTTTCGATTCCCATACCGTCTAGCATATACAAAATGTCTTCTGTCGCTACATTACCACTTGCACCTTGGGCATAAGGACAACCTCCTAATCCTGCGATTGAACTATCAATCGTCGTAACCCCTTCTTGTAAGGCCGCATAAATATTTGCTAAAGCTTGCCCATACGTATCATGGAAATGCACACCAATTGATTCAACCGGAACTTTTTGGAACACTTGCTCTAGCATAGATTTGGTTTTAAAGGGGGTACCCACTCCAATTGTATCGCCCAATGAAATTTCGCTGCAACCCATTTGAAATAAGGCATGGGTTAAAGTAACAACTTGTGCAACGTTGATTTTCCCTTCATAGGGGCAACCCAGCACACAGGAGATATAACCACGAATAATCAACTGATGTTGTTTAGCATGTGCAATGATTGCAGCAATTCGTTCTAAGCTAACTGCAATAGTACAATTGGTATTTTTCTGAGAAAAAGTTTCTGAAGCGCTCGTAAAAACAGCAATGGAAGTAGCACCTGCCAGCATGGCTTGTTTAAGCCCTTTGAGATTAGGAACTAAGACGGTATATTCCACGTCTTTTTTTTTATCGATGCCCCGCAAAACTTCACTCGCATCGGCAAGTTGTGGAACCCACTTAGGAGAGACAAAACTTGTTGCTTCGATAACAGGCAATCCTGTTTCAGATAATCGATTAATAAATTCTATTTTAGTCGCCGTAGGAATAATTTGGCTTTCATTTTGCAATCCATCCCGTGGTCCGACTTCAACCAGTTTGACCGCGTGAGGAAAACTCATTATGACTTCCCTGTAAATTGTGGTTGGCGCTTTTCATTAAAAGCAGCAATACCTTCCAGACGATCGCTGGTTTCTAACAAGGCATCATAAGTCTTGCGTTCAAATTGTAATCCTGAAATAAGTGACAAGGCTTGGGTCGCGTTCATCGTGCGCTTAACTTGCTGAACTGCAAGCGGAGCATTAGTATTAATATGCGCAGCCACCGCTAAGCATTGGGTCATCAATTCATCATGCGGCACGACTTGATTAACAATACCGTATGTATAAGCTTCATGGGCTGTAAAGATTTGAGCGGTAAAAGCTAATTCTTTAGCACGTCGCAAGCCACTTGCGCGCGGTAAGTTTTGAGTTCCTCCTGCGCCTGGCATCAGTCCCAGCTTGACTTCTGATTGCGCAAAGCTCGCCTGTTCACTTGCATAAATAAAATCACAAGCTAAGGCAAGTTCAAGCCCTCCACCAAATGCATAACCATTTACGGCGGCTATAAGAGGTAACGGGAATTGCAGCATGGCATCTAACGCTTGGGTCAGAACTTGATATTGATCGCGCCACACAGTAAGACTCATTCCTAAACGTTCTTTCAAATCAGCACCGGCACAAAAGGCTTGATTAGAGCCGGTTAAAATGACAGAGCGCGCTTCTGGATAAGCTGTAGGAATGCTTTCCCAAAGCTGTTTCAATTCGCGCATCATTTCAAGGTTAATAGCATGCCGTACTGCTGGACGGTTAAATCTAACAATGAGTGTATGGTCTGTCTGGGGAAACACATCCAGCGTTTTTAAAATCAGCATATTACATCCTAAATAAACCAAACTCAGTTGGGGGAATCGGTGCATTCAAGGAAATGGCGAGACTCATTCCTACAATGTGACGCGTATTAATGGGATCAATAATACCATCATCCCACAATCTTGCACTTGAGTAATAAGCCGAAGATTGTTTAGCATATTGCTCAAGAATCGGTGCTTTCAGTGCACGTTCTGCTGCATCATCCCAAGCTTCCTCCGCCCGCTCTTTCTTCTCCCGTGTGACTTGAGCAAGCACACTTGCAGCTTGTTCTCCACCCATTACGCCAATTTTCGCATTGGGCCACATCCATAAGAAGCGTGGCTCAAAGGCTCGACCACACATAGCGTAATTGCCCGCACCAAAACTACCACCGATGATCACGGTAATCTTGGGAACTTTGGCACAAGCAACGGCATTAACAAGTTTGGCCCCATGTTTGGCAATGCCTTCCGCCTCGACTTTGCTGCCTACCATAAACCCTGTGATATTTTGTAAAAATAAAAGTGGAATACCGCGTTTAGCACAAAGCTCAATGAAGTGCGTAGCTTTCAAGGCAGCATCAGAAAATAAAATACCGTTATTCGCAATAATGCCTACCTGCATGTCAAAAATCCGAGCAAATCCACAAACCATGGTTTTCCCATAGAGTGCTTTAAATTCATCAAAACGTGATCCATCCACAATGCGAACAATAATTTCCCGCACATCGAAGGGATAGCGGGGGTCGCTAGGAATGATGCTATATAATTCACTTTCATCGTATTGCGGCGGTTTAACTTCGCGAAACATGAAATTGTTTGATGCGGGATAATTTAAATTGGCCACTATTTCGCGAGTAATTGCCAATGCGTGTTCATCATTTTGCGCATAATAATCTGCAACCCCGGACGTACGACAATGTACATCTGCTCCTCCTAAATTTTCAGCCGTGACGATCTCTCCTGTAGCTGCTTTCACGAGCGGTGGGCCAGCTAAAAAAATAGTAGCTTGCTCACGTACCATCACCGATTCATCTGACATTGCAGGGATATAAGCACCACCTGCTGTACAAGATCCCATGACGACGGCAATTTGAGGAATACCTTGGGCAGATAAATTGGCTTGATTATAGAAAATTCGGCCAAAATGATTTTCATCTGGAAAGACTTCGTCTTGTTTTGGAAGAAAGGCGCCGCCCGAATCGACTAAATAAATGCATGGAAGACGATTTTGTTCTGCAATTTTTTGTGCACGTAAATGTTTTTTTACAGTAATGGGATAATAGGTACCCCCTTTAACCGTTGCATCATTGACAATAATCATGCAATCAACATTGTTTATTCTGCCAATGCCTGTAATTAAGCCACCAGCAGGAAGTAAATCGTCGTACAATTCATATCCCGCAAAAAGAGAGAGCTCAAGAAAATGGGAACCGGGGTCCAATAAGAGTTCAATACGGTCACGGGGGAGAAGTTTGCCGTGTTTTTTATGCCGTTCACGAGCTGTTACACCGCCCCCTTCTTGTTGCTTCAGCATTATCTTATTAAATTCTGCAGCGATTTTTTGCATGCTTTGTGAATTTTGCTGAAAAAGCTTATCTTTCAAATTAACTTGCGATTGAAATTCAGTCACGCTGTGTTCCTTATTTGCGACATTCTTAACTTAACGTGTTATTGGTGTTCTTTATATAATTCCCTTCCAATAAGCATGCGTCTAATTTCTGAAGTTCCCGCACCAATTTCATAAAGTTTGGCGTCGCGCCAATAGCGACCCACGGGGTATTCATTAATGTATCCATTCCCACCTAAGCATTGGATAGCTTCACCTGCTGCTTTCGTTGCCTGCTCTGCCGTATATAAAATAAGAGATGCTGCGCCTTTACGGTCAAGCTGCCCTTGATCTGCAGCTTCTCCTAACGCATAAAGATAGGCACGCGAAGTCATTAGTCCTGTATACATATCTGCTAATTTAGCTTGGATCAATTCGAATTCACCAATGGATTTACCGAACTGTTTACGCACATGGACGTAAGGTAAAACCGCATCCATGCATGCTTGCATAATACCTACAGGGCCTGCAGCTAGAATTAAACGTTCGTAATTCAAACCTTGCATTAAAACTTTCGCACCACCATTAATTTGACCTAAAACATTTTCGGAAGGCACTTTACAATTCTCAAAAACCAATTCACAGGTATTGGACCCGCGCATGCCTAATTTATCTAATTTTTGCGCGGTCTTAAAACCCTCCCACTTCGATTCAACAATAAATGCAGAAATTCCACTGGAATTATCGGGAAGCATGGTGCGTGCATAGACGACAATTACATCGGCACAAGGACCATTTGTTATCCACATTTTCGTTCCATTCAAAACAAAACTATCTTTTTCTTGCGTTGCTGTTAATCGCATACTCATAACATCAGAACCCGCATTGGGTTCACTCATCGCGAGCGCACCAATGAATTTTCCACTACAGAGAAGCGGTAAATATTGTTTTTTTTGTGCTGATGTACCGTGCAAATGAATTTGATTCGTGCATAAATTAGAATGAGCTCCATAACTCAAAGCAACCGCAGCACAACCCCGACTTATCTCTTCCATCACGATAGCGTGAGCCAAATAGCCAAGGTTTGTTCCACCATATTCCTCAGCAACAGTGATACCAAGTAAACCTAATTCACCAAATTTAGGCCACAATTCATTAGGGAATTGATTATCGCGATCAATACTTTCAGCGCGGGGTGCAATCTCCCGTTCAACAAATTCACGAACCGTGTTACGTAATAATTGAATAGTTTCATCTTGAGCATCATTTAAAAAAGACATGTACAAATCCTTGTAACGAGTTATTGAATTGTACATAAAACTTAAACGTCATGAAAAACAAATCTTAAGGTTTTCTTAAGATAATTGCTTTAATATGTGGGCAATGGAGTGGCCCTTCAGTAGGAGACTTTACAAATGCCCGCGCCCGACACAAAAGTACTTAATCACATTTTAGATTTATACATTTACTACGACAAAAGTGAGAGTGTAGAACTCAATCGAGAACCGGATGCGACTCTTTATAAAAGAGGCGTACGCTTTTTCAAAAAAACTGCCGCTCATCTCACGGGCGATGATAAGACGACGAAAACGTTACTTGATATTTGTGACCAAGTTCGATCTAGGATAAGTTCACTTGAAGATAAGCCAGAAAATTGGATTGATTTTATTTTTGATTTAGGTGAAAAAGCAGAAAATGCCCAGAGTTTAAAAGATGAAGCTGCAGAACGCATTCCGTTAGGCAATATATTATTTCGTAATAAAATAAAAATGCAATCGCGGTGTTGTGAAATATTGCACGCAATAAGAAATGAAATAGTTATTAGCATGAAAAAAGATGAAGGGGACATTTACAGCAAAGCACTGAAAGAAAAAATTCAATTCCTGTTGAAAGAAGCAGAAACATATGAAAATACTGCCGTAGATAATGCACAACAAAATCATGGCGTTGCTCATAAACCAAAAATCCTCAATAACCAAATTCGACGTAATATTCTCAATCTATGTTATTTAGAAGATGTTAAAACTATTTCGCGTTATGATTGGACGCATTTCCTTGATTATTTACTCACCATTCCTGAACGTGAAAATCAATTTAAAATTGAAAAAAAGGTAGAGAAATTCCACTCACAACGGCATTTCGATGGGAATTTTTCTTTACCTTATCTATTGCAGCCCAATGCTTGTGAAACGCTTTATGAAGATAAATATACGCGTTTAACCTGTCGATCTTTTGCTGAATTTCGAGCGCAAGGAATCCCAAGCGATGAGCGAAACCTTACGACGAAACCAAATAAATCTTCATCAAAACACATCAATGTAGAAGATATATTTGCCGATGTTGAAGCTGAAAATTCGTACCGCCCCCCTACCACACCTTCTGAATCAACACGTATTAGACCGACGACTTTCTCCGGTGTTTGTGTCTATCAAACCCCTCCTTCTACCAAGGCTTTAGTCGGAAAAAATGAACCGCCTAACGATTTAGAAGTTGATAGCAAAAGTCCAATACTGTTAAATGAAAAAAATGATGAGGAGGCTAATTTGCCTGCCAATGAAAATGGCGTCATGGAAAATTATTCACCTTCACTACGTCCAAAGTAAGCATTATGGTTTAGAATAACGCTCAACTATTCTAATTATAATGATAATAAATATGTCAGTCGTTCGTTTAAAGAAAAATGTTGAAAGCCGTATTAATAACCGTTTGCCTTGGATTTACAGCAATGAAATTGATACGGCTCTCACGCCCCTTAAATCATTTTTACCTGGTCAAGAAGTGGTTGTTGAATTAGCTGCGGGTCGAACCCTGGGTAAAGCCTATATCAATCCCCACTCGCTCATTGCTTTACGTGTATTTAGTGCCGACCCGAAGGCGACCTTAAATTCGAATTTTTTTGTGGAACGTTTATTGAAGGCTGAAAGCTATCGCACGCAATTTTTTAGCAAACCTTTTTACCGACTCATTTATGGTGAGGCAGATGGGTTACCGGGTTTAATTATTGATCGTTTTGGTCAGCATTTTGTTTGTCAGTTAAACACCGCTGGTATGAATCAATGTGCCCAAGTGATTGGGCAGGCGCTTACTCAAGCTTTCCCGGATCTTCAGTCAGTATTATGTCGTAATGACACCTCTGCTCGCGTGCTAGAAGGATTGTCCAAAACGATTGAGCCGCTCGTAGGAGAACCCCCTCAGCAAGTTTTAGTTGAAGAGAATGAAGTGCAATTTCATGCTCCCATTTGGGAAGGCCAAAAAACTGGATGGTTTTATGATCATCGTAATAATCGTGCCAGGCTTAAAAGTTATGTCGAAGGTAAACGAGTTTTGGATGTATTTAGTTACTTAGGCGCCTTTGGCATCCAAGCTGCAGCAAATGGAGCAAAGCAAGTGTTATGCATTGATAGCTCCGCAAAAGCAGTTGCTGCCATTAAGCAAAATGCTGAACTCAATCATCTCAAAAACGTTGCAACTGTTAATGAAGACGCTTTTACTGCTCTTAAAACGCTGCAGCAAGAGCATCAAACATTTGACGTCATCATCCTTGACCCCCCTGCATTTGTTAAAAAACAAAAAGATAAAGAAGCTGGATTAATTGCTTATCAGCGGATCAATGCTTTGGCGTTCAAATTGTTAAACGATGATGGCATCTTGTTAAGCTGCTCTTGTTCGAGGCCAATTACAGAAAGTGATTTTGCTGAAATGGTTAAGCGTGCGGCATTGCAAGCAAAAGTAAAAGCTTGCATTCTTGAAGCGGGTCATCAAGCGCAAGATCATCCGATTCTAGTTAATTTAACGGAAATGAATTATTTAAAAGCTTTATTTATTAGAAAATTAAAAGATGGGATAGTGTGAAATGACCAGGGAAGCTTTAGAAATACTTCCCTGATGCTCGTGCTTACTTCTTCTTGGTTCCTTTGGTGCCGCCAGCTTTTTTCTTCTTAACCATGATGTTTCTCCATATGGGTTTAAAGAATGCTCGATTACTCGAGCTAATTTCATTATATACCCATCAGAAACGCAGATGCGAGCTTTTACTGCTCAAATGTTGGCAAAATGCATGGTTTTAATAAGTGAGATTAAGGCTGTTTTTTACGATGTTTAGCTCTCCCCGGTTCGCAAAAAAGGGTGCTCTGGATCGTAAGATTTAAATTTCTGCCAGGCAGAAATTTTGTTCTCAGGCTGTTGGCTGACAAATTCTTCTAATGAACAAATGGGTAGCAAATCTAACTCACGCCAAGCAAATTGGCGTAACAAAGCTTTAACTTGCGGCGAATCTAGAATATTGTCTTGATTATATTTAGTACGTTGAAGACTTAATACGGTATTTAAGGTGGGTTCAGCAAATTGATAAAATTGCGACATAAATAATTTTTTCTTAGCAGCACCAAGACTGTCTATGGCTTGATAAATTGCTTCATCCCGATAGCGATGGTAATCCAGCCAAATCCCTTCGATTTCCTTTTTTAAGGATTGAATCTCAAGCGACAACACATGAGTAGCTTGTAATTTCATATCAATTGGCGCTTTATCAACAGTTTGATAATCCTGGCGTAATGCACTTAATAAATACCCAGCAACGTTGTCAATCTTATTCGATTGAAAGGTTTTTGAAGCTTTAATCATATCAATTTTATTTTGAATATATTGAGATTCATATTCGCGTAATACGACTTGTACTTGTTTTGCAGATAGTAAAAAATCATCAGAGAGTTGCATTTTCAACGAATGGCTTTCAGCGCTGATTAAAAGCTCACCATCGGACTTTCCTAAACGGGTCTTTTTAGCTCTTTCTTTTAAAGTAAAACGTAACCTGGCAATTTTACGGCCTTCACGGACCAGCTCTGCCGCAATCACTAGATCTGAATAAGTATTGACTTCATCAATAGCTTTATCCAAAACTCGTCGTTTAAAATCTCTAAAGATTGCGTATTTTCCTGGAGGAACACCCATTAATTTTTTAAATAAATCTAAATCAAACCATTTTGTTTTAGGCAACCCTCGATAACGAATACAATTTTCATAAAGCGCTAAACCATAACTGGATCTAAAACGCGACTGGATCACTAAATCGATTTTGCCAAACATCGAAGGAGAATGAAGGAGCTGCTTCATACGAGGGGAGTATGCGTAGTAACACAACGGGCCTTCTAAGCAAACGCTTGCAATGATTGAACTCGCAGTCCAATTTTCAGCACCTGTCTTATCATCAATGAGATTCCATTCGATAACCGTTGAAATCAACTCGCGTAATGCATCTTTAATGGCACCATGATTGTGACCGTTATAACCAATCAAACGACACAGTTCTTTGATGGTTATTTCATGCTCAACCTTGCTCATTAATTCTTTATAAGCATGATAAAGCAATGCATTAGTTATTTTACGTTGCAGCAACGTCAAAGTATTTGAGCAATGTATCGTTGCCGCGTGTTTTTTTAATTCCTTTTTAATTTCTTTTTTTACACATCCCACAGCTGTCACATTTCGTCCCATAGCCGTCACATTCCATTCCCATAGCCGTCACAATTTATCCCATAGCCGTCACAACGTTTCCCATAACCGTCACATTTGAACAGCTTTTTTGTATATATTTCATAATCTTATCAACTCGTAAACAAAAGATAAACAAAAGATAAATAATAAACACAACATGTATTCTTAAATTTCAGTGTGTTTTTTCTTTAATGTAAAACTTAACAAATGATATATTAGGCCTTATCGTAATACAACGACAGGAGTCCTCTATGGAAGTCATTGCTTTTGTTAATAATAAAGGCGGTGTGGGCAAAACAACATGCAGCAAATTAATGGCAGAATATTTAAGCAAACGGAAAAACATCCGTACCTTGTGCATCGATTTCGATCCTCAATGTAATTTCTCTCATCAATATTTACACATGGAAATTGATCCCGCAGCCCCTGAAGGGCTTATGCCCCCTATCCACCCTGATTATGATCCTACCGATCCTGTTGATATGGAATGGGACGGCCGTAGTAGTATCGCGGAAATATTTTATGGTCAAGGAGTGGTCCCTTATCCAACTTATGTTGAGAATTTAGACATAGCACCCGGTCATGCTGAAAAGTTACTCGCTGCTGAATCAGTACGCCGTTCAGAAGTGGTTGAAAAAGTGCATAAGCAATTAGCTAATTTTCTTAACTCACCCGATGTGCAAGCAGCTTATGATGCGGTTGTCATTGATACTGCTCCTTCCAAGGGGCCCTTAACCATCAGTGTGATTAAAGCTGCAACGCATATTGTTATTCCTTCTGTCATGGAAGAACAGCCCGTTCAAGGTATATATGGCATGTTGCAATTATGGATGCAGGAATCTCTGACTCGCGAAAAATCACGTCCTCTCAAACTTATTGGCATTCTTCCCAACATGTTTAAGCAGACTCGTTTACATAAAGATATTTTAAATAGCTTGCAAGACAATCCTGCTATTGGAAAATATATTCTGCCGGTGAAGTTTTCGCAGCGCATTGTCTTTGCAGAAGTGGATGCTGCAGATTCTACGCCACGCTCTATTTTTGATTTCAACGCACAACATGTTGCTACGACCGAAGCGATGGAAGTTTGTAATCATATTGCCGAGAGGATATTTGCATGAGCAAGAAAAAAAGATTTGGCATTTCTGCTGCATTAACCCGGGGCTTAAGTGAAACCATTAATGTGGTTGAAAATGACGCAGGGATTTATCGTAATGTTGTTTTGCCCCTTTCGCGTATTGAGTTGGATCCAGAAAATCCACGGAAGCTGCATATTGACTTAATCGATGTGTTACAGGGCATTCGTAATGAAGATCCGTTTGCTACGCAAAAATATGAGGAACTCGAACGGTTAAAAGAATTGGCGCATACCATTCAATCAAGTGGGGTAATTAATCCCATCGTTGTGTATAAACGGGGCGAACATTACCGTGTCGTTGCAGGTGAAAGACGCTGTCTTGCCGCACTCATTGCGCAGAAACAAGAAATTGACGCACGTGTCTTTAACGAAAGACCTAAAGGTTTTGATCTCAAGCTGATTCAGTGGATAGAAAATACGGCACGAGAAGATTTAACCCTTAATGAACGGTTAGGCAATGTTCGCGATATGATTGAAGCCTATCAAGTGCAAAATGGTCCTGTTGAATTTAATGCAACTTTGCTAAGACAAGTAACGGGTTTATCTCTCTCTCAGACTACTTATTACCTTGCTGCAATGAACGCCCCTGACGATGTGAAAACGCAAATTGAGCACGGCAAAATTAATAGCCTCGATAAAGCGGCATTACTTGCAAATGTCAGCTGTAATGATTTACGCAAGAATGCCATTAATGCATGTCTGGCAGGCTCAACGTTAAAGGAATTGCGCAGTTTAATTAATCAGAAAAAGCCTAGCAAAAATAAAATTGCATTGGTGAGTTCAGGGCGAGGCCGTACAGCTGCTAAAGTTAACATGGGTCATACGCGTTATCCACGAGTAGTTAAGACAGTCATTGAATGTGTGATGAACCATTCTACTTACCAAAAATATAATGAGTATTTTGCAAAAGTAGATTGGGCCGATCTACGGCAAACAACGAAAGCTTTTAAAAAATTAATCGAGATCCTTGAGGCTGAGAAGTCCCTATGAGCGATTTTAAGAAAGTGATGACATCAATTAAACTGCAAAAAAATTTACATCAGCGATTACAGCAACGCATCATTGTGGACGGTTATGGGATGCGAGGTAAAAGCAAATGGATTATCGAATCAATTGAGTCTTTACTAGCACTCACTGATTTTCCTACTCTCGTAGCCATTGCAGAAGATATGGATCAATTGAGTGATATGGTTAGTATTCGCTTACCAGAACCACTTATGCTGCGGTTAGAGAAAGCGGTTATTCAGGTGCGTAAGGAATACCCTAGTATTGAAGGGGTTAAAAGCAATTTGATTCGGGCGAGCATTATGCAGCGTCTACTAAGACAGCCCACTTCGGTCACCGAAGTATAGCCTAACTATTTGAAAATAAAGGAATTCATTAATTTTAATTCAATAGAAATGTTTTGAAACCTTGTCCCATAGATGTCACATCAAACCTCACATCTTAAAACATTCGCTAGGCTGAATCGGATTCTGCCTAGCGAATGTTTCACATAGAACAATCGATCAAATTTCGCTAGTTTTTACGGACAGGTAAAGCCCTGTAAGAACAAGTTCAGGAATTAAAGTAGTAAAAAGATGCTCGTCTTCAAACAAATGCGCAAAGCCCCCTGTGCCAACAATGATGGGTGGCTTATCGGTAAATGAGTCAGCAATTCTATTAATAATTTCACGGGCCGCTCCTAAATGACTGTAGTAGAGCCCAGATTGAATACTTGTAGTTGTGTTTTGACCAATCACAATTTGAGGCTTAACAATATTAACGGGGGAAAGTTTGGCAGTATTCTCTGACAAAGCTTTCATAGCAATAGAAAGGCCGGGCATGATCATGCCCCCTAAATAAGTCCTACGACGATCAAGGGCATCGAAAGTGGTCGCCGTACCAAAATCGATAGCAATGATGTTTTCATCAGGAAAAAGGTGAGATGCCGCTAATACGTTACTGAGCCTATCTGTTCCTATTTCTTCTGGATGGGCGTAATCAATATTTAGTGATGTTATTTTATCGTAAGTGAGAAAAAAGGGATCCAAAGTAAAGTACTTAAGAAAAGCTGCGCGAATCGTGTAATTCAGCGCAGGCACAACAGAACATATTGCAATTTGTTTTACTTCTTGCGGATCTAAATCATTTTCCCGAAGTACCATTTTTAGAAAAACACCCAGTTGGTCAGATGTCATGGAATTTGAGCTAGGATAGCGAAATTGTACCAATAACGTTTCTTGGCGATATAAACCCCCATATAAGTGGGTATTACCGATATCGATGCAAAGAATCATGAAAGTCCTTAGGGAGGTTCGGTGGGTTGAGATTAGAACTTACGTAGAAACCATAATAAGACGGTTATAACTACGCTTAGGATAATGCAAGTCATGATAGGAACGTAGAGTGAAAATTGACCTCGCTTAACAATAAGGTCTCCTGGTAAGCGTCCGAGGCCAAGTTTGGTCAACCAGGGAAGGAATAGTCCAATAAAAATAAGAACTAAGCCTAAAATAACTAAAGTTTTTTGCATAGATAATGGGCTACTTTGGTGTTAAATTTTGCAGCGATAATACTTAAAGATTGAATTAAGAACAAGTATACTAAAATATGAACTATTGTTTTAGCAACAAGGATTGGCGTGAGTAAATTAAAAATCATCCAGTTAACCGATATGCATATTTTTCATGATGCTAACAAAGAGTTACTTGGAGTTAATACTCATCTCAGTTTTCAAGCCGTCCTTAGTCTGATGTTTAATCAAGAAGAAAATATCGACGCTATCTTCCTCTCAGGCGATTTAACGCAAGATGGTGCTTCGACAAGCTATTTTAAACTGGCCAGTATGTTGGCATTTTTAAAAATGCCCATTTATGTGATGCCTGGCAATCATGATAACGAAAAAAATTTACTAAGTACCTATCCTATTGGCCCAATTAAAACCGATCGGCAAGTCTTCTTTAATAAGTGGCAAATTATCACGCTCAATTCGCAGAAACCAGGGGCCGTCGAAGGATTCATCGATGAGGAAGAATTAACGTATTTAGACCAAGCGTTGAAAGATTATCCGGATCACCATGCCATCGTCATGCTCCATCATCAACCGGTGGACGTAGGGAGCCGCTGGTTAGATCGGCTAGGGGTAAGAAACAAACCTGCATTCTGGGATATTATTAAACGCTATCCACACCTCAAGCTCGTTCTCTTTGGTCATGTGCACCAAGTTTTTGAGCAAAAAGAAAATGGCATTTGGTGCTATTCGACGCCTTCAACGTGTATTCAATTTAAACCCAAAGAGCGTGACTTTGCCCTTGATTTTTTGCCACCCGGTTATCGTTGGATTGATCTCAATGATGATGGAACATGGGAAACGGGGGTTAAACGTTGTGCCCAATACATTGGTCGTTTTGATGCGGACGCCAAAGGATATTGAAAAGACAGGATCAATTTTGAAAAAACAAACCTGACACCAGGATCAATAAAACAAAACTACAAATTAAACTAAATCGCCAATCCTTCTTATAAAGATAATGAAATAAAAGCATACCGATTCGTACGATTTGCGATGCAACAAGGGTTAAAAAACCAAGCTCGATTAAATTCCGTGAAGAAAAATAAAAAGCCTGTGAGCCATCAAAAAATTGTTTAAGCGATGCAAAGTTATAACTTATGCTGAAGGCATACGCCTCATGCGCGTGACGCACTAAATAGATTGTGTAACCGAATGAGACCAACCCAACAGCAAGAATTATCCCAAAGATAAGAACCCCGCTAATCCAAGTTTGTAAAGTTTTTGAAGCCATGGGTTAACCTGTGAACGATTTAATAAGCATTTGTAATCCTACCAAGCAAATGACGAAACTAAATATAATTCGTAGTAAACGGTAATGTATTTTTGCTAATAACTTAGCTCCGCAAAAAGAACCTATTACAACGCCAATTAATACAGGTCCAATGACGGTTGGATGAATGTAGCCATGCGCAAAATAAATTCCTGCACTAGCAGCAGCCGTAATACCAATCATAAAATTACTTGTCGTTGTTGCTACTTTATAGGGCAATTTTAAAACTTGATCCATGGCTAAAACATTGAGAGCCCCAGAACCGATGCCTAATAATCCGGAAAACATACCTGCTATTCCCATCATCATAAAACCAAGCGGAAGATGGTAAATTTCATAAGATTTTAATTGGAGCCCTAAAGGATAGGTGCTGTTTAATGCGAGCGTTTTTGCCCAAGAGCTGGAATGGGCAAGCGTTTTTAAGTCTTCTTCCTGGCGCGTAATGGTTAAGTACGCAGAAAAGAATAAGACCAAGCTAAACATAAGGCTCAATAATGCAGTGGAAATCTTCGCGACCAACAGCGCACCCAATAAGGCACCGACGACTGCGGGTACTTCCAAAAACATACCAAGCCTTAAATTAGTATAGCCTTCACGCATATAGGCTGCTGCACTACCCGAGGAAGTGGCAATAACTGAAACAAGTGATGCACCCATAGCAAGGTGGATATCGATGTGAAAAAGTAAAACTAAAACGGGAATAATGACAACACCGCCACCTAAACCTGTTAAGGCTCCGAGCAACCCGGCAGCGAAAGAGAAGAACAATAATAAAACAGAGAAAGTAAGAAGCGTCAAAATTTTTCCTCATCTTGCTTTGCGGAAGTGCAGTCACGTGAGAGAGACGTTTAGGGTAAAATATAATAATAACAGGAGTAAACCATGCGGCTGATTATAAAAATAGTTTTAATATTATCTACATTGTTTTTTATGATAACCGCAGGTTACGCAGGAACTTACGGACGTACTTTATGTAAAACGGATGGTTTTCGGTGCAAAAAAATTAAAGGAAACCAATCTTGGTTTTCCCTATTTCCATCCGAACATGACCGCGGCATTGCGATGCGCCTTAATCGCATGAATACAGATCTTTATCCTGGCTTAGTGATTGCCATACCTGATGATATTGAAAATAGAGATATTATGGATTTTGCACCGTTTCCCCGTCAGATACGTGCTCCGGAAGAAAAAGTAATTGTAGTTGATCCAGTGGAACTTGCTTGGGGTGCTTATGATATAGATGGTTCCTTGGTTCGTTGGGGACCCATTTCTGGGGGACGCGATTGGTGTAATGATATTGATGCATCCTGCCTCACCCAATCGGGAGCATTTCGTATCTTTTCCCTCGGCAGCAGCGATTGTTATTCAACCAAATTCCCCTTACCTGATGGTGGCGCACCGATGCCTTATTGTATGTATTTCCATGGTGGCCAAGCGCTCCATGGTGAGCCTAATGGCTTGCCTGGTTACAACGCCAGCCATGGTTGTGTACGGTTATATGTTAATGATGCGGAATGGTTGCGGTATGATTTTGTCGAGGGGCCTAATGAAAATAATCATTACCAAGGTACCAAGGTCATTGTGCAAGCTTACACAGTTGCTTCTGAAGAATAATTATTTTTGATTAACATATTTTCCTGGCGCATCAAGTAGTGGCGCATAACCTTTTTGTGGCGCTCCCATTGTCGGCGGCGCCTTTTTTTTGGGAGAAAGTTTTGCAATCCATGTTTCCCATGCGGGCCACCAAGAACCTTCTTTTGGCTTAAGGCGTTCATACCAAGATTGGGGATCGATGTAGTGATCTACTTTTTTTAAAGTTGAAATCCGAAAATACCGTGTCGCTTTTTTACTTGGCAAACTGACAATACCGGCATTATGTCCACCGCTCGTTAGCACAAAAGTAACGTCACCTTTTGTTAATATATTAATTTTGAATACTGAAGCCCAAGGGGAGACATGATCGCGTTCCGTTGCGACGACAAACATGGGAATGTTAATATCTGTTAGGGCAATGGGCCTGCCTTTGACTAAGTAATTACCTTTTGCAAGCGTGTTATGTAGAAATAATTGACGTAAATATTCAGAATGCATGCGGTAGGGTAAGCGTGTTGCGTCAGCATTCCATGCCATTAAGTCAGTTAGCGGTTTCCGCTCACCTAAGAGATATTCACGAATGATGCGCGACCAAATTAAATCATTCGAACGTAACAGTTGGAAGGCACCTGCCATTTGGTGTGTATCTAAATAACCTTTTTCCGCCATTAAACTTTCAAGATAGGCGATTTGGCTTTCATCAATAAATAAACCTAATTCGCCAGGCTCAGTGAAGTCAACTTGAGCGGCAAATAAAGTCATGCTGGCAAGTCGATGATCATCATCGCGTGCCATGGTTGCTGCAGCAATCGCAGCAAGCGTACCACCGAGACAGTAACCCACTAAATGAATTTTTTGTCTTGGTACCACTGCATTAATGACATCCAGTGAATTCAAAATGCCTAGTTGGAGATAATCTTCCATCCCTAAATCGCGATCTTTCGATTTCGGGTTTTTCCACGAAATCATAAAAACAGTATGACCTTGATCAACTAAATACTTCACAAGCGAATGTTTTTGACTTAAATCGAGGATGTAATACTTCATGATCCAAGCAGGTGTTATTAAGATCGGTTCGGCATACACTTGTTTTGTTGTGGGGGAGTATTGAATCAGTTCAATGAGATTATTGCAGTAAATAACTTTGCCCGGCGTTACGGCAATATTTTTTCCAACGACATAATTTTCAGCACCATGGGGCGGTGCACCCGTTTGATACCGTTTCAAATCATCAAGAAAATTTTCATAACCTTTAATAAAGTTTTCACCGTTAGTACTTAAGGCTGCCTGTTGAACTTCAGGATTAAGCAAGGGTGAATTTGAAGGTGAGAGCATATCAAGATATTGTCGAAGACTAAAGTTCACTACATCTTGGTGGTGCTTGCTAAGACCACGCACATCAGTTGTAGCCTCTTGCCACCAATTTTGCATTGCTAAAAAAGATTCATACAAAAAGCTATAGGGGAAATGTTGCCAGAGTTGATTGCTAAAACGTTTATCTTGCCAAATAGCTTTACACAATCCACTTTTTTCATCGCTTGTCGCTTCGCAAAAATATTGGCTGAAAAGATACCAAAAATTGTCTTGTGCACGTTCCGTTAATTCGAATTGTTTGGCAGGATGGGATTGAACATGTAGCCACAAATCATAAAATGCAAGTGCAAGTGCTGCAGGGGAGAGACCGCCTGAACCGCGACTTGTTGCAATTTGTAACGAACGGTCTAAAGCTTCGTAATATTTTTTTTCCGGCGAAAGAGTAGCTTCTTCCTTACGCATAATGACTTCCTTGAGACGCACCTCAGGTCAATAAAATACCCCGCTGTTCACTTAGACGGGGTAATTCTTCGACAATCCTTTGCAGCTCACATTTTATTTTTTGCGTTGCGCTTTTTTACCACGACTCTTTTTAACTGTGGTTTTAGTTTTGCGTGTTACGGTTTTTTTGATTTGCGCATCAGCTGTACGGGCTACTTTTGCAACCAAAGAAGTGGCTGGAGCTTTAACTGTTTCATACAACTTCGTCATCGAAGCAATATTTTCCATGGATAAGTTGATAACTTTTTGCAAAGTATCCATACCAATCGCAAGACCTTCAGTCATGGCATTCTTTTGTAGGTAGAGTAAATCTTGAGGTTGGCGAATTTCACTCAAACGCTTTAACTGATTAGTGAACAAAAGAACATTCTCACCGACTAATTCCAAATTCTTTTGTGCGTTTCTTCTGCAAATTTCTGCAGCAAGACGGGTTGCATCATTTAAAGGGGTCGTAAGATTTTTATTAATCTTAAACAATTGATCGAATCCTTCGGTATACATAATAACCTCCATCTTTACACTGGAATGTGTGATGTTCTTTTACCAATGTAAGGGGGAAGCCTAGAATTTGTCAAACGGATGGAGGGCAAAATTGTTGGGTAAGCCTTTGATCTACAACATATAAAATATCAAATTAAAATGTTGGGCCTACCCATCCCTGGCGTTAAAAAGCTTAGCACATATAATGACCACCATTGATCGCTAAGTTTACACCGGTAATATAGCTATTTGATTCATCCGCTAAAAAAGCGACTGCGCGGGCAACATCGTGTGGTTCGGCAAAACGACCCAGGGGAATTTCTAGTAAGATTTTCTGACGTATTTCTTCTTCCATGCTCATGATCATGTCTGTTTTGACGTAGCCAGGCGAAACGGTATTAACGGTAATGCCGTGTTTGGCAACTTCAAGTGCTAAAGATTTAGTAAAGCCGTGGATGCCAGCCTTAGCTGCAGCATAATTAACTTGTCCGTATTGCCCTTTCTGACCATTAATTGAAGAAATATTAATGATACGCCCAAAATTTCTTTCCTTCATGCCATTAATAATGGCATGCGTCATATAAAAAATACTGCTGAGATCAGTGTTAATGACAATATCCCAGTCATCTTTATTCATTTTGGCACAAGAACGATCTCGGGTGATGCCCGCATTGTTGACTAAAATATCAATGGGACCCACTTGCTCTTCTACTAATCGCGCAAGTGCTTCACACGTTTTAAAATTGGTTACATCGACATACTGAATGTCAAAATGGTAGCCCTGCTGTTTTTGGAGATCGAGCCATGCGGTTGCCGCTTCGTGAGGGCGACTATAAGCTGCGACCACATACATGTCTTGATCATGAAGCGTTTGGCAAATGGCTTGTCCAATTCCACCCATACCACCCGTTACCACTGCAATCCTTTTTGACATAAATTATCTCCTTGCTTGACTCTATTTTCCCTGATAGATAATCTTGTGGCCAAATCTTTTTTACCTAACTTAACAATATTCTACAGCTTTGCTCTGATAAGGATGAATCTAATGCACCTGTTAGAAAAAGGGAGTTCTATTTTGTGAAAATAATTGATCGTTTTGAGGTTGAGTATTTTCAGTACCTCGATGAAAACAGTGAATTGATAGATGACTCGCCACCACTTGCTCATGATATCGAAGCCCTTCTTGATTTATATCGTACCATGGTTTTAGTTCGCACTATGGATACGAAAGCAATAGCCTTACAGCGTACTGGTAAATTGGGAACCTATCCTTCAACACGTGGTCAAGAAGCAGTCTTTGTAGGCGTAGGTAAGGCGATGGCTGCCACCGACGTATTGGTTCCATACTATCGCGACATGGGCACCTTGATCCAACGTGGCGTTAAATTATCCCAAATCTTACTGTATTGGGGTGGGGATGAACGTGGCAATGTTTTTTTAAATGACAGCGAAGATTTTCCGTTTAGCGTTCCGGTAGGAAGTCAACCACTCCATGCAGCGGGCGCTGCTTATGCAATTAAATATCGCAATGAAGATCGCGCCGTGGTGTCAATTTGTGGTGATGGTGCAACTTCACAAGGTGATTTTTATGAAGCCATGAATGTTGCGGGCGTGATGAAATTACCTGTGGTTTTCGTTATCTGTAATAACCAATGGGCTATTTCAGTGCCAAGACATGTGCAAACCGCAGCGCGTACACTTGCTCAAAAAGCCATTGCAGCAGGCTTTGTCGGCGAACAAATTGATGGTAACGATATTATTGCCGTTACGCATCGCACAGTTGAGGCACTTAAACTCGCTCGACAAGAACATCAACCCCGGCTGTTAGAAATGGTATGTTATCGGCACCATGACCATACGACGGCAGATGACGCTAGCCGCTATGAACCCAAAGATTTACGTCAACAAGAATGGGTTAAAGAACCCGTTGCAAGACTGCGTCATTATTTAGAGAAACAAAATGCTTGGGATGAAGCGAAAGAAGAAGCTTTACGTGTAAGTTGTGCTGAAGAAGTTGATGTGGTTGTCAAAGAATATTTATGCACCACGCCGCAACCCTTATCCTCCATGTTTGATTATTTATATGCAACGCTACCTCGCGCCTATCAAGAACAATTTGAGCAATTGAAAAATTTGGAGATGAATAAGCATGGCTGAAATAACCTTGGTTGAGGCGATTACCACAGCTTTAGCGTACGAGATGGCTGCAGATGATAGCATTATTGTTTTAGGTGAAGATGTTGGAAAAGACGGTGGTGTATTTCGAGCAACGGATGGCTTGTTGGCAAAGTTTGGTGGGAGCCGCGTGTTGGACACACCCCTTGCAGAGTCAATGATTGGTGGTTTAGCGGTAGGAATGGCAGTGCGTGGATTAAAGCCTGTTGCTGAATTTCAATTTATGGGTTTTATCTATCCCGCTTTAGATCAAATTATTAATCATGCTGCACGTATGCGTAACAGAACGCGTGGTCGTCTTCATTGTCCAATTGTTTTCCGTGCACCTTTTGGTGCAGGTATTCATGCACCCGAGCATCACTCTGAAAGTACTGAAGCCTATTTTGCTCATACTCCCGGATTGCGAGTTGTTATTCCATCATCGCCCGCTAAAGCGTACGGTTTATTGTTAGCATCGATTCGTGATCCTGACCCGGTCGTTTTTTTGGAACCTTCACGTCTTTATCGTTATGCACGTCAAGAAGTTAACAACGATGGTAAAGCCTTACCTTTGGATGTTTGTTTCACCTTATGCAAAGGGGAAGATGTCACTTTAGTCACGTGGGGAGCGATGGTGAAAGAAACGCTGGCTGCAACCAAGCTATTAGAACAAGAAGGCATTAGTGCTGAAATAATTGATGTTGCAACAATTAAGCCACTGGATATCGATACGATCCTGGCCTCTGTTGAAAAAACTGGACGTTGTATTGTGATTCATGAAGCGCCTCTGACTTGTGGGGTGGGAGCTGAAATCATTTCCCAAGTAGCAGAGAAAGTTATGTACTCGCTAAAAGCGCCACCAGAGCGGGTTGCAGGTTTCGATACGATTGTGCCTTATGCGCGATTAGAAAAATATTATTTACCTAGTGAAAAAAGAATTATCGATGCAGTACATCGATTGATGGAGTACACATGAAAATATTTCATTTACCGGATTTGGGTGAAGGATTGGCTGAGGCTGAAATTCGCGAATGGTATGTTAAAGAAGGCGAAGAAGTTGTCGTTGATCAACCTTTGGTTTCGATGGAAACAGCAAAAGCGGTTGTGGATGTTCCTTCTCCTTATGCAGGAAAAATTATTAAGCTTTACGGTCAACCCAATGACATCATTCCCACACACGGGGAATTAATTAGTTTTGAGAGTGACGAAGACGAACCCGAAGTCCGCCCTAAAAATAGCGTCGTAGGATCACTTGAGGAAAGCGTGCATAAGCTTGATGATGAAATGATTGTTGGCCATAACGCAAATCCCTCCACCACACCTAAAGCAATGCCTGCAGCAAGATTAATTGCAAAAGAACTACAAATTAACTTAGCAGAAGTTATACCTTCAGGACCACGCGGATTAATCACACCTGAAGATGTGAAGCGATTTAACGCTGAAAGAAATACGAGTTCTTCAAAGCATTTATTCGAGGGTGGTGAACCTTTGCGTGGAGTAAGGCGGGCAATGTCACAAGCGATGACCTTATCTCATCAAGAAATAGTGCCTGTGACGATTATCGAGGATGCAGATATTTCTGCTTTACCTTCTCAAACGGATTTAACACTAAAAGTACTCCGCGCTATTGTCCAAGCTCTCCACATTGAGCCAGCTTTAAATGCATGGTTTGATGGCAAGCAACTAACGCGAAAGCTAATTAAAGAAGTGAAAATTGGTTTAGCAGTTGATTCAGATGAGGGTTTATTTGTTCCAGTTTTACAAGATATAGGTCAACAATCCGATGCTGAGTTGCGACAATTAATTAATGACATTAAAGAAGGTGTTAAAAATCGCACGTTACCGGCAGATGCCATGACCGGTGCAACTTTTACGCTTTCCAATTTCGGTACTATAGCAGGACGTTATGCAACACCCATTATCGTTCCTCCCATGGTCGCGATCTTAGGGTGTGGCAGAAGTCGAGAAATTGCAATGGTAAAAGAAGGTATAATAAAGCCTGGACGGATTTTACCCCTGTCTTTAACTTTTGATCACCGCGCAGTAACGGGTGGAGAAGCCACACGATTTCTAGCAGCAGTTATAAAAAATTTGAATTAAAAATAGTATATCGGGCACGGTGAGGTGGCGTTCCTCACCGTGAAATGATTTTACACAGACGGTGAAGAAAGCGTGGACCGATTCATTTCAAGTTCAGGTTTTTTCTCAGCTGCGGGTTGAAAAAATAAACTTAAATTTTCTCCTTGATGATGCGCAGTTTCGACTTCTAATTTGAGCAATGCTTGATGAAGGAATGGATTTACAGTTCGTGCATGATTAATTAAATTTTTCTTTAAAGGAGCATCGTCAATTACTGCAATTAAATCTAAAATTTTGACCGGCGAAAAATAGAGGCCGGCAGTATTTGCAGAACGTAATACTAAATTTCTTATTTGAGCGTTGATATTAACTTTTCCCAATAATGTCTGGGTCAGAAGTGTTTGCCCACCGACGATCGCTCCGGCTAAGGCGCTCAAAAAATCAGCGCGAGCTTCAATCATTTGAAACACTTCCTCGATTTTACCAAGTCTAGCTTCCGTAAATAGCGCTTCATCTTGAACTAAAATGTTTGTTTGAGTATTTTCGCGGCGCATCATGGGTTCATTTCCTTAGTATTTAGTTTTCGGAGGTAGAGCTCTATTTGTATGGGCTTCTGCTGGAAGGGAAGTTAGGTAAAGAATTGTCCAGGAGCACCCATTGCGGCGCTGCGTTATCACAAAATATTTGCAAAATTTTCTTAAGTAAGTGTGAAACATTAATAATACTTACAACCAGTTAATTATCTTACATCGCTAGCCCATTAGCTGCGATCGTAGCAATTATTGTATAGTGAAGAGAAGGACGCAACGGGACAACTTATGAAAAGATCGGCTGTAGCTGTCTTTGCAGGTTGTATTGCCGGACTTGTATTAAGTCTGTTCTTCTATCTATGGACGCTTAATAACTTCATCCTTAATGCTCATCTCATTTTAACAATCGTTATCCTCTTAGCAGGAAGCTTCGCGATTGTAACGCTTTATCTATTTCGAAAAGTAAGAATACAGGGTTATAAAATACACCGTCTAACCACTACAAAACAGCAGGCAGAATTTCAATTAATTGATAGCAACAATCGTTTTGAAACATTATTTGAACACGCCAATGTTGGTATTGCTTTACTTGCTTTAGATGGTCGACTTAGTCGGGTTAATCAACCCTTATGTGAATTGTTAGGGTATACCGAGTCAGATATTTTAATGATGAATTTTTATTATATTATCCATCCGAATGATTTGGGCGATTTACAAATCCACATCCAGCAACTTATTGATAAAAAAATTAAATCTTACCAATCTGAACAGCAATGTTTTCGTAAAAATGGCGACACACTCTGGATCATGTCTACGTTGTCGCTCATCTGCGATTATGAAAATAATCCTGTCCATTTTGTTATACAAATTCAAAATATTACGTTACAGAAAAAAGCGGAAGAGCGATTACGCCATATGGCGTATCACGATCCTGTAACAGGGCTTGCTAACCGCAATAAGCTTGAACAATTTATTAATCACATCCTTGCTTCAGCAAGGCGACATCAACAAGGGTTTGCTTTGTTATTTCTCGACTTAGATCGATTTAAAAATATTAATGACACCATCGGCCATGAAGCAGGTGATATGTTGTTGCAAGTTATGGCTGAACGACTAAGAAGCACGGTACGCAGCACAGATATGGTGGCTCGATTAGGTGGCGATGAGTTCGTACTTCTTATAACGGATGTAAAGAAGGAAGAGTCGGTTGCGATCATTGCTCAGAAAATTTTAGAAAATGTTATGAAAGTAGTTGTCATTAAGGGACAAGAAATTTATATCACTACGAGCGTCGGGATTAGTCTCTATCCCTTGGATGGCCAAAACATGCAAACGTTAATGAAAAATGCGGATCTTGCATTATACCGATCAAAAGAACATGGCAGAAATAATTATGAATTTTATACAGTAGAAATGACAAGTAAAGCACAAAAGAAAATGTCTGTACAAAATGCATTGGGACATGCGCTCGTTAAAAATGAATTTAATCTCCATTATCAACCGATGATGGAGATACAATCTCGCCGCATTACGGGTGTGGAAGCATTATTACGTTGGCAAAATAAAGATTACGGCATGATTACCCCGGATGAAATTATCAGTATTGCCGAAGAAACGGGTTTAATTATTCCTGTTAGCGATTGGGTAATAAAAACAGCATGTTCGCAATTAAAAATTTGGCATGATATGGGAATTCAACCACTCTCCATTGCTATTAATTGCTCTTCACGCCAATTTAAACAAGCAACTTTTATTGATGATGTGTTTCAAACACTTAATAAAATTGGATTATCACCTCACTGTCTAGAGATTGAAGTTACGGAAGCTATCATTATGGAAAATCCGGAAAATACTTTACGTATTTTGTATGCTTTAAAAGATTTGGGTGTCCAAATTGCCATTGATGATTTCGGAACGGGATATTGGTCACTCAATAATTTAAGACGATTACAGGTTGATAAAATTAAAATTGACAAAACTTTTATTAAACAAATTTCATTCGATGAAACCTCAGATGCTATTATAAGTGCAATTATTGCCATGTCTAAAAAACTTGGTATTCGATCCATTGCAGAGGGCGTTGAAACCCGCGCACAATACGAATTTTTAGCTAAGGAAGGATGCACAGAAATTCAGGGCTATTATTTAACCCATCCTTTAATTGATACGGCCATGACGACTTTTTTAAAACATCCTGTGCCTGATGCAGAAAATACGTTAATGATAGCTACTACAAAGGAATAATTCTTTTCTGATATTCATTCCTTAATTGACGCCGCATAATTTTATTAGAAGCAGTTTTAGGCAAGGCATCAACGACAATGATTTCATGGATTTTAAAAAAAGGGTTAAGTTCTTTATTAATTTGCTGTTGTAACTTGCTATATAAGACTGATTCATCCAGATGTGGTTTGGCAACCACATAAATAATTAATTGTTGGGGCCCCATTTTTGACTGCGAAACCCCAATAGCTGCAAGTTCTTCAACTTCCGGCAGCGGGCTAAGAACTCGCTCAATTTCCGCAGCACTAATTTTAATTCCACCCAAATTCATACTGTCGTCACTGCGTCCTAAAATAGAGAAATAACCATTTGAGAAACGTTTAATTTTATCGCCGTGTCGGCGCAACAGAAGATTGTCAATTTTAGGCATATCAGAATAATAAATTTTATAGTGATCCGCATTGAGAAGTGTGGTAGATAAACCAATTGAAGGGGGTAGAAGGGCTACATCACCACAATCTGCAACTTTACCTTTTGAATTAATGATCATAAAATCAATTCCCATCACAGGCGTTGAAAATAGAGAAGGATAACAGTTCTCTACGACAGTGCTTGAAATGTAAGCCCCACCAATTTCTGTTCCACCACAATATTCAATGACAGGTTTATACCCCGCTAAAGCAGAAAGATACAACATGTCAGTTGGATTTGAACATTCGCCTGTGGAGCTAAATACTTTAATATTTTCCCAATTTAAATTTTCCATGCATTCTGTTTGTCGCCAACTTGCCACAATAGTTGGCACCACTCCTAACATCGTTACCTTAGCGTCTTGAATAAATTCCCCTAAAGCTCGCGTTTTAGGTACATCACTGTAAAGGACAAGCGTTGCTTTGTTGATCAGAGCCGCAAATATCAACCACGGACCCATCATCCAACCGAGATTGGTGGGCCACAGCAATCGGTCTTGCGCTTGAACGTTTTGATGAAAAAATGCATCACTTGCAATTTTGATTGGGGTTGTATGCGTCCAAGCAATAGCTTTCGGTTCGGCACTGGTTCCTGAAGAAAATAAAACGTTACAGGAGGTATCAGGGTCACAAGCATAAGTGGTAAAGGTATCATCGGGGGATAAAAACGATTCCCACGTTTGATCTTGTTGACGTAAGTTTATATTTTCTTGTTCCAAAGGTAATACAACACAAGATAAGTCTGGTATACCGTGTAGTTTTTTGTAAAGTGGATAGGTTTTATTATTCCAATGGAGAGAATTTTGAGTAAACATCAACGATGTTTTAATAATTTTTAAGCGGAGTGAAATTTCTTGCTCTGAAAAGCTATCGGGAATTGCGACAACGACTGCACCTAATTTGATAATGGCGAGATAAATAGCCACCGCTTCTTTAGTCATGGGCATACAAATGCCAATATGATCAAGAGGCTTGCAACCTAGCTTTCGTAAACCATTAGCGATACGGTTTGATAATCGATTTAATTCATCATAGCTAAGTTCGGCAATGTGCTGATTTTGGTCTTGGTATATTACAGCAGGGTGGCTTAAGTCACCCTGAAAACAGCTATCTACAATATTTAACTTACCCCCTGCAAACCATTGTGGTACTTCAATCCCTTTCTCTAAATTACAAATCGATTGGTACGGCTTTTTAAAAATAATTCCCAACTGTTTTGTGATTCGTTCCCAAAAATGTCCATAATCTTTTACTGTCCACTGATGGAAATTTTGAACATTAGTAATGCCGATCTCACTCATAAACTGTGTGATGTTAGCGGTCCCTATTTGCTGTACGGTAGGGATCACAATTGGCGCGAGTTCGGGATGAGTGCGCCAATTGGGAAAAAGTAGGTTGTAAATAAATAAATGAACTTTAAACGGATATTTATAGCGTGATAGGTTCCGACTGATCGCAAGCCACGCTTGCTCAGCGGTGGGCGCACTTTTAATTTGAGCATTCAATTCATCTTGCAATAATTGAGCTGTTTCCGAGGTGAGACCTAAAGATTGTAACTCGTCAGATGAAATAATAATTTCCATACGCTAGCCTATCAATTTTGAAACGATAAAAAGAAAATGACGCATCCGCAGAGACCCGCAGATGGGACATTTGATGGGTGAGACATTAAAAAAAGCCATGCATTGCGCATGGCTTTATGTCATACCAACTGGGCTAATCAAGCATCCCATATTGCTTTAACTTTTTACGTAATGTACCGCGAGAAATACCGAGGATATTGGCCATTTTAACTTGGTTGTAATGCGTGTGGTTAATTAAAACCTC
Source organism: Gammaproteobacteria bacterium (assembly GCA_013816845.1). Taxonomy (NCBI): domain Bacteria; kingdom Pseudomonadati; phylum Pseudomonadota; class Gammaproteobacteria; species Gammaproteobacteria bacterium. The sequence goes on along the minus strand of JACDDU010000004.1, from coordinate 41,557 downwards.
AAGCAATGGTCGTTCAATCTCTTCTAACAAGATTGAATAAAAATCCACGGGCTGCTCACCTGCAATGTTAGTAAAGTAATTACGCAAAGTATTCTTAACAACTTGCTTTAAAGTAGTTGAGTCTAACTCTTCTACAATAGATATTTTCTTATTCATATTAAAAACTCCATACTCTCCATAGTTTTATAATATCTATCCTTGATGTTATAACTCCCATTAGCTAATGGAGATTAATGTGTAGCAAAGTGTGAGAAACCGACAATTTAAGAAGTTACTTCTGTGCTCTCATCAATTGTTTCATCCATGGTTCGATCATAGATTCTAGAATCTGTGCGGGGTTCAGTCATTTGGGTATCAGGTGCATTGGTGGTTTGACGCGGTTTAGCTGAAGTCGTCGTTTTTTTGGTTTTTTTACGGGTTTGAGCTTGAACTTTGGTTTTATTATTTTTGTTATTTTTATTATTTTTGCTATTCAAGGCCCATTCTTTTTCAAATTGGCTGAGATGTTTGCGTAGAGCAACCAATTTGGCTTGCTTACTACTGCTGGAATCCAATGATTTTGAAGTTTCAGTTAATCCTTTGGTTAACACTTTTTGGTCTTTTAAAAGTAAGCCATGAGATTTCTTAAATTTGGACAATTGCTTTTTGGAAGCAGCTGTTCCTTTGCCTTTAGTCGCTTTAATGCGAGCTTCTGTAGATTTAATTTGGCCTTTATTTTTAGCTAGAGAATTTTTTAACTTTGCTTCTCTTTGTTTAATTGCTTGGATTTCGGTAGAAAGTTGTGCGCTTAATCGTGATGGTGCAGTCGAAAAATCCTTTTCCATTTTTTGCATAGTAATGGACGTGTGGCTGGTTGGCTGGCGCTTTGAGGTGCGCTTAGCGGATTTTCTTCGTGGCATATGCATTTATCCTATAAAGATTGAAAGACTTAAGATGTTAAAATTTAACACTGATCTACTTTAAAAGTCTACAGATAGGATACTCAATTTCGGATGCATATTGATTTAAGCAAAGCAAATCTTTAAAGTAACCCTCTAGCAACCCATCAAGATGCAACTTTAGAAAAAGGCGAGCGTTTCCTGCAAAGTTTTCAACTACTGTTTGCAATGTCATTTTTTGGGGCGTAACGAAATGTGCGTATGATATTGTTTAGGAGTTTTACAAATGAGTAATGCGAGTTTTAAAGAACAATTGCAGGCTGTCGCTTCTCAATTGTCTGACAATACCGACAAGTCGAAAAGACCCAAAAAAAATTTCCAAGAAGAAAAAGTAAAAAAAATCAAACCAAGGTGGTTGGATTACGTTCAATATGGCGTTGAACTCTTGAAAGTTTACTTTCCCGAAGGGTTTAAATCTGGAAATGAAATAAAGCCTTTGAAGAAAGGTATTAAACAGGATCTGGTAAAACGTCTGAGTACATTGTCTGATATTGTTATCGAAGACAAAGCCTGTATGGTGAAAAGTCTTTCTTATTATGTCAACACTGCAAACTACCATCGCAGCGTGGTGGCCCAGGCCATCCGAATTGATTTAGATGGTAATTCGGCAGGTACAGTCTCAGCTGAAGAAGCAAGTTATTCGATTGAGCGTCAGAAACTTAAGCACCAACCCAAAGAAAGCACACCGCGTGCTGTTCCTGAGGAAGCTTAAGCCCTACCTTTCCCATGGCTTTTTAAATTGATCTCATTAAATGGAAAATTTTATGGATGATAATCAACCGATTATTAAAACGGAAACTTTGTCGCCGGGGATTTTACACATTATTTTTAATCGCGTACCCCAATTAAACGCGCTTAATGCTCAGGTATTACAAAAACTTGATCAACTGATTGATGCTGCTAAGACTGATGTGTCCATTAAAGGGATTCTCCTTTCAGGTCAAGGCAAAGCATTTTGTGCTGGTGCCGATATCACAGGCTTGGCATCCTTAAATGGGGCCCAAGGATTAGCTTTTGCGCAATTAGGTCAGACTGTTTTTAGAAAATTAGAAACATTAGGCAAACCTTCTTTAGCTGCAATCCATGGGTATGCCTTAGGCGGGGGTTGCGAACTTGCAATGTCTACTACCCTGCGCATCGCAACACTCAATGCAGTTTTCGGGCAACCTGAGATTAAATTGGGGGTCATTCCTGGCTTCGGCGGTACCCAGCGTTTAGCGAGATTAGTGGGGATGGGACGCGCTTTAGATCTCTGTTTATCGGGTCGAAAGTTCAGCGCAGAAGAAGCATTTCAATGGGGACTTGTTACAGAACTTACAGATGCTGAAAACTTATTATCACGAGCACATGCAAAGCTGAAAGATATAATTGTGAATGGAGCGATTGCCATTCAAGCGATATTAGCAACGGTTTATCAAGGCACTGCGATGCCGCTTGATGAAGGGCTGGCCCTTGAAGCTGCGTATTTTGGTCTATGTTGTAGTACCAAAGATAAAGCTGAAGGGGTTAATGCATTTCTTGAGAAACGTCAGCCCCAATTTAGTGGAGAGTAAACGTGCCTACCTTCTCAGAGGTTTTGTTTGAAACGCTGCCTGGACGTGAAGGTGATCTTGGTGTTATTACGCTGAATCGTCCCGAAGTTTTAAATTCATTGAACCATGACATGATTAAAGCTATGGATGGTCAATTAAAGATTTGGGCCGATCAACCGCAGATCAAAGCGGTCATTATCCGCGCAGCACCTGGTCGCGCATTTTGTGCTGGTGGTGATTTGCGTTTAACATACCAGCGCTTCCATCATGATGATGCCCGATTGATCGAATTTTTTATCGATGAATATGAACTAAACCGGACTATTTTTCATTACCCCAAACCTTATATTGCTTTGCTGGATGGCATTACTATGGGAGGAGGCGCAGGTATTTCTATTCACGGCTCCCATCGGGTAGCGACAGAACGTTTGCTTTTTGCAATGCCAGAAGTCGGAATTGGTTTTTATCCCGATGTGGGCGGATGCTATTTTTTATCGCGGTTACCTCACTTCACTGGTTTTTATTTAGGTTTAACAGGAACCAAAATAGCAAGCGATGATTGTGTAGCGCTGGGCATTGCGCAATTCAAGATTCCAAGCGAAAAAATTCCTACCTTAGTTGCCATGCTAGCAGACACCCCTTTATCGAGTGAGCCTAAAAAAATAGTCGACAGCATTATTAGTAAGTTTCAAGTTGAAGCAGGTCCTGCATTACTTGCCCCTACCTATCCAACAATAGAATCGGCTTTCTCCCAACAAAGCGTTGAGAATATTATGCATAGTCTGGAAGCGGATCATGAAAATCCACTTGCGCAAGCGATACTTGCTGAGATGGAAAAAAAATCTCCAACCAGTTTAAAAGTAACTTTCAAGGCTTTAATGAAAGCTCGTCATCAGGATTTTAACGCGGTCATGGAGCAGGACCTTTGTCTTACCCAACATTTTATGCAAGGTCATGATTTTTTTGAAGGTATCCGGTCAGTTATTATTGATAAAGATCAGCGGCCACATTGGCAACCCAGTCGTCTAATCTTAGTGACTGATAAATTGGTAGATTCTTATTTCCAGGCGGTAGAAGATACTGCTTAGCAATTAATATACAACCCCCTGCAAGGTATATAATTAAATAAGAAACTAGCAAAACGTCTTATTTGTAATACCTATAATGAAAACCAGTAAGCTGAGGGGTAGGGTATGATGCCAATTCAAATTACCATCCGCGATTTTCCACAATCCACTGCATTAGAAGACACCATTAAAAAACGAGCTGAAAAATTAGAACAATTTTATCAGCGCATTATTCAGTGTCGTATCGTTGTGGAATTTGCTCAAAAACATAAACATCAAGGAAAATTATTTAATTTTCGAATTGCGGTCTCTGTTCCTCGAAAAGAAATAGTCTCGACCAAAAAACATCACGAGGATATCTATGTGGCCATGCGTGATGCCTTTGAGGTGATAGAAAGAAAACTTGAAGAATTAGCAAATAAGCGCAATGGCCAAGTTAAAAGACATGAGGAAACGATCCATGGGATGGTTAAACGACTTGTAACTGAAGAAGGTTTTGGATTTATCGAAGGTGCTGATGGTAAAGAATATTATTTTAGCATAACAAGCGTAATTTACCCGCAACTTGCGATTGGTGATGCAGTCGAATTTTTTGCTGAAGAAATAAGTGATGGACACAAAGCAAATCACATTGTTAAAGAAGGTCGCTATAATGTTGCATGACCCTTGTTCACTTAAGAGACTGGTTTGACGCACGACTTGCATTCTACAAAGAAGAATGTTGATAATGCAAAACTTACGTCGAACTATCAGGTTATTAAGGAGCCTATTCATGCAATTAATTGAGCGTCTCGATCAAATCATCGCTGAATTTCATTTACTGAAACACAATTTTTATCAGATGTGGTCAAGAGGGGAATTGTCCCAAGAAATTTTGCAGAAATATGCTGCACAATATTATCATCAAGTTAAATCTTTCCCCCGTTTTATTTCTCGTGTTCATACCCACTGTCCAGAAATTGATGCGAGAAAGATACTTTTAAAAAATCTTGTTGATGAAGAAATTCATGGAACTGACCATCCCGCATTGTGGATGCAATTTGCAGAAGGTTTAGGCACGCCAAAAGATGTTGTATTAAATGAAGACATGATTCCTGAAACCGAAGCAATGGTTGACACTTATTATCAGTTGGCTGATGAAAATTGGCAGGATGGACTTTGTGCATTATATGCCTATGAATGCCAAGTTCCGGATGTATCAAAGTCAAAAATCGAAGGATTAAAGGATTTCTATGGCTTAACGGATGAAAAAGCTCTAGAGTTTTTTGTCGCCCATCAAGCTTACGATGTGGAACATGCGAGTGAGGTGGCGGAACTCATTAATCGTTATGCTGATCCGGCACGCGCTGAAGTGGCAACAAAAAAAGCAGCGATATCGCTATGGCAATTCTTGGACGGTATGTGCCGAGTGGGCCAGATTAGCTGTTGAACTAGAGTATAATGAATCCATGGGACACCATGGATTCGGACGAATGGTTGAGGAAAAACCAACATCGAGCAGAGCCTGGAGTAGCTTTTTTTGGGTCGGCATACCCACAGCTGCTCTTATTTTAATCATTTCCATCTTTTTATGGGATAAATTAAGAGAAAATGAAAGACAAGATGTAGAAAACAAACTTACCGCAGCTTCTGCCCTCATCGTAACGCCTATTTATAATATTATTGAAAATCATATCCAATCCCTTGCGGCCATGGGAAAGCGTTGGGAACTCACGCAGGGTACGTCAGAGGCTTTGTGGACTGCTGATGCTGAACAATATTATACAGGGACAAAAATTTATTCAGCTTTAGAATGGATTGACCAGAATATGGTAGTGCAGTGGGTTGTACCCGCTCAGCTCGAACCAAAAATTAAGGGAATAGATTTTTCAAAAATGCCTTCCCGATATGAAGCCCTAACCTTTGCGCGCAAAACAAATCAACCCACGCTTTCAAAAATTCTCGAGTTTCTCCAAGGCCCAAAGGGATTTTTCATTATCATTCCCTTATCTCATGCAAAAGGATTTGAAGGTTACATTGTGGGCGCAGTGGATGTGAAGAAACTGTTCGGAAAAATTTTTAATTCCAATATGGGAGATGATTTTGGTATTGCCATCTATCAGGATTCAGATCCAGTTTTTTCAACCAATACTAAAGTGTTGGATTTGTATACTGTTAAAAAAACGGCGCTAAAAATACAAAATATTACTTGGCACTTATACATCTGGCCTACCAAAAAATTATTAGATCAATCTTTTACATTGTTACCTTTAGTAGTTTTAGTGAGTGGCATAATTTTTTCCATGTTATTGCTTATCATTTTTTTTATTCTCGATAAGTTGCATGGATATTCCCGGAAAATGAATAGCGCACGGCTTGAAGCAGAAAAAGCCTTACTCCGTTTGCAACGTATTCTTGATACCGTTAACGAAGGTTACGTTGCAATGGATAAAGAAACCCGTCTTTTGGATTGGAACCCGTGTGCAGAAAAATTATTTGGTTGGAAAAAACAAGAAGTTTTAGGTGCAAAATTATTTGACCTCATCATTGCGCCCGAAAATAGAGATAGTCAATTCCAAAAAATCACGGAGTTTGTTGCAAATAAACAAAGCATCGTCATGAACAAGGCAGTCGAGTTAATGGGGCGAAACCGCAGTCAAACCCTTATTCCTATTGAACTCATCATTTTTGCAATTGTTCTTGATGGAGAAATAACTTATCACCTCTTTATTAGAGACATTGCAGAACGAAAGCAAGCCGAAGAACAAGAAGCCCGATTTGCATCCATTGTTGACGCCTCAGACGATGCTATTATTAGCGTCGATTTAAACGGCCAAGTGATGACTTGGAACCGGGGCGCAGAAAAAATATTTGGTTATGAAAAAGAAGAAATTGAAGGTAAATCAATCAATACGATTTATACGGAAGAAGATAAAACAGAGCTTTTCTCCCTCTTAGATAAAATCAAATTGGGTGAGCATATCCATAACCACGATGCCAAACGTTTAAATAAAGACGGTCGTATTATTCCCGTCTCAGTCTTAATTTCTCCCATGAAAGATAAGCAAGGTAAAGTGATTGGTGGCTCCTCAATCACTCGGGACATCAGTGAGCGCAAAAATATTGAAAAAATGAAAAATGAATTTATCTCTATTGTGAGTCATGAATTGAGAACCCCATTAACTTCTATTCGTGGTTCGATCAGTATTCTTGCCAGTGGAACATTTTGTGCGCTTTCTGAAAAAGCTAAACAATTATTAGAGATCGCCAACACTAATTGTGAGCGACTTATTCGATTAATCAATGACATTTTAGATATTGAAAAAATTGAAGCAGGAAAAATGGATTTTAATCTTAAATTAATTCATTTGAATCAATTGCTCAAGGAAGCTATTGAGTCAAATCAGAGTTTGGCGGCAAAATATAATATTAAGCTTGAATTGATTAATGATGAAGATATCGAAGTAAGAGCTGAGTATGATCGAATTATGCAAGTTGTAACTAATTTACTATCGAATGCTATCCGTTATTCTCCAGTAAATGGCGTGGTAAAAATACAAATCACAAATTTGTTAAATAAAGTCCGGGTTTCCGTTATTGATAATGGGCCAGGAATAGGCGACGCTTTCAAAGATAAAATATTTGGTAAATTTACTCAAGCTGATTCATCAGATACGCGTCAAAAAAGTGGGACAGGTTTAGGTTTAAATATTTCTAAAGCGATTATAGAAAAACATGGCGGTCAGATAGGTTTTTTAAGTACGGAAGGCGCAGGCAGTACTTTTTATTTTGAGCTCCATTTAGAAAAAACAAAAACAAATACAATGGCACCTACACACGCCACACCTTTAAGGCTGCTTATTTGTGACCAAAATGTAGAAAGTGCTAATTCTCTTAAAGATTTAATTCAGAAAAAAAATGTTCACGTCGATATTGCTTCTAATGTGCAACAAGCTAAAAAATTAATTAGCGAACATCATTACATTGCGATTACTTTAGATCCGCTTTTAACCGATGAAGCAGGCGCGTCATTCATTCAATACTTACGAGAAAATCCCAATACACAAGAAACCCCTATTATAGTCATTTCAGGCGAAGCAGAAGAAGAAAAAAAATGGCGTGGTATTAATTATCCGATCGTAGATTGGATGCAAAAACCAAAAAACAAAGAAGAAACGCAAGTCATAATCGATTACATTAATAAAAAATTTACCAATCGAAGTGCTAATATTTTAAGTGTTGAAGATGAAATGGATGTGACGCGTTTAATAAGTATTATGTTGCAGGATAGAGCAAGTGTCTGGAATGCAAATAGCATTGCTAAAGCTAAAAAACTTTTGCAAGATCATGAATTTGATCTTGTCATTCTAGATTTAAATTTACCTGATGGTTATGGGGCATCAATTTTACCTTGTATTAATTATCGAACTAAAGAACCGATCCCGGTTATTGTTTTCTCGGTCGATATTTTGGCCAAAAAATATTCGGCTATGGTTAAAAATACTTTACTAAAGTCAATCGCTACCAATGAACAACTTCTATCAGCCATTGAAACTGCTATCTCTGTGGGGAAAACGAAATGACAAAGCCATTAAAGAAAATACTGTATGTGGAAGATGAACCTGATATTGCTGCTATCGCACAAATCGCGTTAGTAGATATTGGTGGGTTTGAGCTCAAATATTGTAACTCGGGGTCGCTTGCTTTAGCAGCGATTGAGGGCTTTAAACCAGATCTTTTTCTTATAGATGTTATGATGCCGGAAATGGATGGGACAACTTTACTCAAGGAAATTAGAAAAATTCCAGCTTATGAACAAACGCCTATTATCTTTATGACTGCTAAGACTCAAGCTGCTGAGGTTAAGGAATATAAAGCGCTGGGTGCTATCGATGTAATTACTAAACCCTTCGATCCAATGCAACTTGCACAGAAAATTACAGAAATTTGGGATCATCATTATGCATAATGAGGTTGAAGAAAAACTACAAGCTCTCTCAGCACGCTACGCAAAAGAATTGCCCAATAAAGTTAAAGATATGCAAAAAGACTGGTTGAACTTTAAAAGAAAACCAGACGCCATGCTTTTGAATGAATTAATACGTCAAGCTCATACTCTATGTGGAACTTCGGGTACTTACGGTTACACACAAGTCAGCCAAGAAGCGCGCAAACTTGAAGTTCAATTTCAAAAATTATTGTCTGAACCAGCTCATCATTTTGAAGCAAAAGTTGATAATATGCTGGCTGATTTAAATCAACTTATTTTGCATACCCGGGAAGAAAAAATTATTCCCTCCTTAAATCTTAATTTTGAAACCACTACTGATAGGCGAGATATTTATTTATTAGAAACAAATCTCGAATCGGTTACAAACGAATTTGAGCAAATTATCCAATTTAATTATAAGGTTAAATTTTTTAATGATGTTGCTCTATTTTTAAAGGCGGTTTCGCAACATAGTCCTAACATGGTGATTATGGCAATACAATTAGCAGAAAAAATTCCATTAAAAGAAATTAAAAAATTACACGATGATATGTCAATTATTGTTTTTACTGATGCTCAAGATAATCTAGCCTCGCGCCTTTTTACCGTTAGACATTTTGGGCAAGCTTTTATTGGTAAACCTTTTGAAGTGGCGACACTGCTTCATACGATTGATAATTTATTTGAAGCGAAGCAATTTCATGATGAACATATCTTAATCGTTGACGATTCTGAAGCCTTAGCTAATTACTATGCAACCATTCTTAATCATGCAGGCATGATAACCCAACAAGTTTCTGATACTAAGTTTTTTCTTTCCGTGTTACAAGAATTTCAACCGGATTTAATTTTGATGGATATTAATATGCCTTATTGCAATGGCAGTGAATTGGCCCAAGTTGTCCATCAGCAAGAATCTTTTAGTGGCATTCCCATTATTTTTCTATCGACCATTGCTGAGCGTACCAAGCAATTAGAAGTTTTAAGCGTTGCTGGTGATGATTTTTTAACGAAACCGATTGACCCTAAACATTTGCTTGCTGCAGTGCGGAATCGCCTCATGCGCTCACATATTTTACGCTCACGCATGGCACGGGATAGTCTCACCAACTTATATAATCATACAATGATTCACCAACATCTCGATCGAGAAATTATTATTGCAGAACGGCATCAACGCCCCCTATCCGTTGTGCTTTTTGATATTGATCATTTTAAAGCTGTTAATGATACTTACGGACATCAAGCGGGAGATAAAGTTTTAAAAGATTTAAGTATGTTTTTGCAAAAGTATCTCCGTAAGTCTGATTTGATTGGTCGTTATGGAGGAGAAGAATTTTTAGTAATTTTACCTCAAACCGCGGTTGATGAAGCCGTAAAAATTGTTGAAGCCTTGCGGGTCAAATTTGCTGAGACGCCCCATACCTTAGATGATGTTAATATTTTTGTTACTTTATCAGGCGGAATTTCAAATTATCCTACTTTTAAGACCGTAGGATCCCTCGTTAAGGTTGCGGATAATGCACTCTACGAAGCGAAACAAACTGGGCGGAATCGCATCGTAGTAGGCATTTAAATAGGATGGGCTAAGGAATACCCGTCGCAGAAAAAGAGGCAGTGGTTGAATTCGGTCCATTTAAAGTGCAAGTCACCGTTGTATCTGCTGCTGCCGTTGTTGATGCAATCGTATAACCAGCCGGTAGCGCACCACCTTGTAAAGTCGCTGCGACATCTGTGCAATTAGTAACGGCACTTCCTATAGTAGAACTTAATTTTCGCGACGCGTAATTATTAGCATTGGCTGCTGCTAATGCGCCTGCAATGGCAGTAGTTGCTGCACCTTGTGCATTACCTGAAAGATTAAGGAATTTTGGGATAGCGACGGCCGCTAAAATACCAATAATGGCGATAACAATAACTAATTCAATCAGTGTGAAACCTATACTTTTCTTGAATTTCATAGATTACTCCAAAAATTAAGTTAGATACCGGTTGCTGTAAACGTAGTGGTGGTAGAGCCGGGTCCAGCAAGCGTACAAACGACGGTGGCATCAACAGCAACCGCTGCCGCGGTGATGATATAGTTAGCCGGTAAACCGCCTTGCATTGCATTGGTGATATCCGTGCAATTGGCAACCGGAACGCCTAAGCTTGCATTCACTTTACGGGCAGCATAATTACTAGCGTTTGCAGCAGACAGCGCACCACCTACGGCAACGGTAGCCGCCGATTGCGCATTGGTAGAAAGGTTGATAAAGCGAGGGATGGCGACAGCAGCGAGAATGCCAATAATAGCAATAACAATAACTAACTCAATAAGGGTAAACCCAAGTTGCAATCCAAGCTTGCGCATTTTGTCTTCCTTAAAAATATAAAATTAATGTACTAAATTTATCATATTCCATATGGGTAAATAAACACCAAGTGCAATAATCAAAATAATGAGAGAAATGGCACTAATCATAATAGGTCCAATAAAATCATTCATGCGTTTTAAATCAAATTCTATTTCATGACTATGAAAATCACCGATATAGCTTAAGGCCGGACCTAATTCGCCATTTTTTTCTCCAACCGCAAGTATTTGTAATTCAAGTGGACTAATCAGTTCAACTTGGGCGATGGCTTGAGTGAATCCCATGCCGCGTTCAATAGATTCCTGCATTTGCGAAATTTGATTATTGATGTAAACATTCTTTAGTAAATTTTTTACTAATACTAAACCATGGGTTACAGACACCCCTGAATTCAAAACGATGGCAAGCGATTGACAAAATCGAATCAAAATAATGCGTTTCAATAAACTACCGACAGCAGGTATTTTAAGTTGAAAACGATGCCACATAAATTTACCGCGTGGTGTTTTTAACCATCTAAATAAGAAAAAGAGGGCAAGAACTGAAGCAATGGTTAAGTATAAAAAATAATTAACAAAAAAATTCGACGAGCTAATTAATAATTGGGTTTGCCAGGGTAAAGGGACATCCATATTCGTGTAAAATTTTGCAAAATTAGGAATGACAAATAAATTCATTACAACGATTGCAAAAAAAATGCTAACTAAAACAAAAATTGGATAACGGAACGATGATTTAATTTGTTTAATACTTGCTGATTCAAATACAATATATTTATGTAAATGGGCAAAAGCTTCACTCAAATGACCCGTACTTTCACCAATTTGAACAATGTTCACCATTAATTGAGAAAATGCATCAGGATAATGTTGCATTGCCGTAGCAAGATTTTGACCCATTTCTAAATGTTCAATAACCCCACCTAAGGCATACGATAATCGGTGGCTACGGGTATGGGAGGCTAACTGCTTCAAAGCAGTTGTCATCGGAACACCGGCTTGATGGAGTAATTGCATTTGACGCGAGAAAATGGCCAATTCTTCTAAGTGTAAAGCTTCCCCTTGCATCCATTCACGAAACTTATTCCAATAATTTTTTTTGACTTTGTAAGCTTCAATATGAATAGGAGAAATGCCTTCTTTAATGAGTTCGGCATTTAAGTTATCAATATCAAAGGCAAAGCGTTGACCCACGCGAAGTTTGCCTTCTTTATCACGACCCCGATATACAAATTGAGGCATGCTTTTCCTTTAATATTTTAAATCGCACCCGCCATACTAATAACTTCTTCAACAGTCGTGATACCCTTTACAGCTAAATCTAAGGCTGTGGAAGTTAGTGAGTGATAGAGAGGTTGTTTAACTGCAAGACGTTGGAAAGTACCGGTATCGGATTGGCGAATAGCATCTGTTAGTTCTTCCGTCATCGGCAATAATTCAAAAACACCCACGCGACCTTGGTATCCTGTTTGATGACAATGCGTACAACCCATGCCTTTTTTAAAAACTGTATGTTCAAACTGTTTTTCATGATTAGCTGCGAGCCAGCTTCGTTCTTGCGGCGTTAATTGAGCATCGGTAATGCAGTGTTTGCAAATTTTACGAACCAATCGTTGGGCCAATACTGCACGTAAAACGCTTGCGACAAGATAACCTTCTGCACCCATATCCAAAAGTCGCGTTGCGGTACTGATGGTGTCATTCGTGTGCAAGGTCGCTAAAACAAAATGACCTGTCATAGCAGCACGTAAGGCAATTTCAACAGTTTCTTGATCACGCAACTCACCAATCATAATGATATCGGGATCTTGTCTAAGAATTGAGCGGAGAATAGAGGCAAAAGTTAAATTAATTTTAGGATTGACTTGGACTTGATTGATGCGCGGTAAACGATACTCTACAGGATCCTCAACCGTAATGATCTTTTTTTCTGCCTTATTAAGCTCATTCAATGCTCCATATAATGTTGTTGTCTTACCGCTTCCCGTCGGTCCAACAATAAGGAGCAAGCCATAAGATGCAAATAATACTTGCGAAAAATATTTGTAAACATCTTCTGGCATACCAATTTGATCAATGTGTAAAACATTAGAGGATTGATTCAGTAGACGCATTACTAACGATTCACCATACTGGACGGGAATGGTTGAGACACGCACATCGAGTGTTTTATTTTTTACATTGATACTAAACCGACCATCTTGTGGCAATCGTTTTTCCGCGATGTTAAGGCCTGCGACAAGCTTAATTCTTTGAACTAATGCTTGGCTAATCGTTTTTTCTTCAATGATTTGCTCTTGCAAAACCCCATCGACGCGCAGACGAATTCGTAAAACATTTTCACCTGGTTCAATGTGAATGTCAGATGCATTGATTTGCACAGCATCTTCAAAAATAGATCGAACTAAATTAACGACAGGCATGTCTTCAGATGAAAAATCCTCTTTTTCTGAAAATGCGTCTGTTGGTTTTAATTCCGCGGACAATGTTTCTGCGAAATGGGAAATTTCATCGGCGCGACGATAAATGTTATCCAGTACGTAAAGCAAATCTTCTTCCCGTATTAAAGCGACTTTAATTTTACGTTGTAATAGACGTTCTATTTCTTCATGCGCAAGCAAATCTTGGGGATCCACCATCCCAACTAAATATTCTCCACCTTCATCGCGTAACACAATGGCTCGCGAATGGCGTGCATTAAATTCAGGTAATTTTTTTACAAGATCATGCTCGATGGGATATGTTTTTAAATCAATGTAGGGAACATGAAGCTGTTTAGACAGTAATTCGAGTAATTTGGGTTCCGCAATATAGCCTAATTCAATTAAGATTTGTCCGATTTTTTTATCAGTCTTTTTTTGCAAATCAATCGCTTTTTGTAATTGCTCTTGCGTAATAAGTTGATGCTCAAGCAACATCTCGGCAATGTAAGTTTTTTTAGTCCGTAGCATGAGGTAATTCATCCATTGATTTTAGTCGCGTCTGCAAAAAAGCTATCGCATCGCCGCTTAGTCGACCTGCTAGTAAAGCTTTACCATAAGCAGTTTTGGCTTCTAATAACAGATTTGATTTTTCTAATGCGACTCCTAAACCCAGCCACCAATTACTATTATCTGGATGAATTTGAACTAATTTTTTGTAGAGTTTAATCGCCATCTCTTCGTTATTGCTGCGACCATATAAGGCAGCTATAAAAGCATGGTACTCAGGATTTGCGGCGATGGGAGGCGCTGCATTAAGAAGCAATAACAAAGCTTGGTCGACTTTACCAGCATGGGTTAGAACCCGTGCTTTCAATTCTACAAAAGCAAGATAGGTAGGATTAATTTTGAGTCCGGCTTCCAATATTTTATTAGCTTCAAGCAAGTTACCTTGATCTAGTAATAAAGCAATTAAGGATACGCGTGCTTCATGATAGCTCGGATCAAATTTGATGAGTTCCTGTAAATGGGTAATGGCAGGTTGATATAGACCATTAGATGCATCACTTAGCGCTTGTTTATATTTAGTTTGCATGAGGCTTTGAATAGCCGGGGTTTTAACAAAATTAGATGTAGCAGAAGGTTTGTCTGCGTCTAAGGGCATTCTAATCGTAACAAGGAGCGCGGGATTTTTATCATCGGGTGTGACGGAAATATTTTGGATGACCGCGTCTTCTTCTAAATACAGATTGAATTGCAAGTTCTCATCGATTATTTTACTGGTGACTGTTTTAATGCCGGTATTTAAATAGCGCAGCTTTGGTATTTCTGCGGTCAGTTTCGCGTTTAAAAATGAAATAATAAGTTGATGATGGTTTGGAGTATAAGACACGCGATAGTGAGCCATATGATCTAGTAAGAAAGAAAATTGAATTTGTTTATTTTTAACATCAAAAGTTAATCCTGTTATGGTTACTGGGCCTAAAAGCGCCTCGTCATGCTTTGATAAAGTAAGAAAAGGTGACAAGCGAGGCTTAGATGTTTTAATAAGAGTGGGTTCGACTATGACGACCGGTTTTCTTTTTAAGGCTACATTAAAGAAAATAATACTGGTCATTAACCCGAGGATTAGTAATCCCCAGAAATATGGGTTAGAAAAAAAAGTTTTTTTAGTTTCTTGATGATTACTTAATAGTAAGTAAGGCTGAGTTTGTTCGTGTTGTTTTCTTTTTTCTAAATCCTTCAGTAAGTTATTAATTAAGCTCATTACATCAAACTTCCTGTTAAATAGGCACCATAGGCAAGTAAAATAATCATGGTGGTGGCAAATACACTATTAAATAAACTTTGCCAGGGAATAGGTTGTTTACACGCTTGGGTATCAACAATAGCAACTTGCACGGTCTTATGATTAATTCTTTTATCACCTCTTCCGTAAGCTACAAGTAAAGATTTATGCGATAAAATATTCACAAGCCTTGGAATGCCACGACTAGCTCGATAAAGTAAAGCACGTGCACGTTTCGTAAATAAATGTCCATGCGTGAAACCAGCAACGGCTAAACGATGATGCAAATAAACATCCAAATCTTTTTTATTCATTAAAGGAAGAGTATAGGCGAATGTTATCCGTTGTTTTAATTGTCGAAAGCGCGATAAATTAAGTCGTTCATCAAGTTCTGGTTGTCCAAATAAAACAACTTGTAATAATTTCGCATTCTCAGTCTCAAGATTAGTCAGTAAACGAATGGTTTCAAGACTCTCATCGCTTAAGGCTTGTGCTTCATCAACTAGTAATACAACTTTTTTATTATTTGCAAATAATTCAATTAAATGTTGATTGATTGCTGTTAATAATTCATGTTGGCCTTGCCAAGCATTCGGATCCAAAGATAATTCACGAGCAAAAGCTTTCCGTAGTTCGAGAGGCGTTAAATCCGGATTAGGAATGTAGGCCGTAACATAATTTGAATCTAAGCTTTCTAACAGCTTTCGGCATAATAAAGTCTTACCCGCACCCACTTCACCGACGATTTTGATAAAGCCTTCACCACTTTGAATACAAAACAATAGGGTTTCTAGTGCATCTTGATGGCCTTTGAGTTGGCAAAAAAAATTCGGGTTAGGGGTTAAATTAAATGGCATCGCTTGCAATTGAAAGAATTCTTGGTACATCTAAGCACCTCTTTTAAGTATTACGATCTTCTCGTTCCGCTTCATTGCCAAATACTTTCGATAATCCACCGGCATGGAAGGGTCGTTTAAATATCGTAAAGACTCTCTTTTCATTTTCCATTTTTTCAGTGAAAGTTTTGTTATTGGCAATCATAGGTTTGAGCAAAATGACTAATTCGGATTTTACGGAATCTTGATGTGTCCGACGGAAAAACCATCCCAGAAAAGGCACTTTACTGATCCAAGGCGTTCCTGCAATAGTTTCTATCGTGTTATTTTGCATTAAACCGCCGATAACAATGACTTGTCCATTTTTGGCCCGAACAATATTATCCGATTCTCGAATGGTGCTGAATGCGAGGGGTAAAACAAGATTGTTAGCTGTACCGTTAGCATTTGAGCCAAGGCCAATGGTTTTGGTTTGTTGAGTAACACGAGAGACGCTGGGATGGATATGCAAAACCACATCCTTTTCACTACTTATTTCCGGTGTAACATCTAAAGTAATTCCTGAAAAGAAAGGCGTAAGAGAGACATCTTGCGAAGGTAGCGTATTTAAACCCACAACCGAATTGGTGGTTGATACGCCTGTTACGAAAAATTCATCCTGTCCTACCTTAATGACCGCTTTCTGATTATTAACGGTTGCGATATGTGGGCTTGATAAGACTTGCACATTACCTTGAGCTTGTAACAAATTAATAAATGCTCCAAAGTTCCCATTTATGCGGAGTGCAAAAATACCATTAAATTGTGTGATGTCTGTACCGGGGACATTTAGAAAGTTCCCCCCCTGGCCTAAGCCGCCTTCTTCTTTAGAGAGGCCCGTTACAGGATCAAGCGCAAACGGTTGCCCGAATACATTCCAATCAATGCCGGATTGGAAATTGTCATTAAGAGTAACTTCGAGAATCTTGGCTTCGAGAATCACTTGTCGATTTAAGCTATTTTGTATCTTGGCTAGATAATTCCCAATATGATGTAATTCCCGTGGATAAGCACGTACTGCAATGACACCAGCTTGAGCGTTGACTGTAACACGATGGTTATCATCTTTAGGCATCATGCCTAAAATAGTTTTTTCTAAATCTTTCCAGAATTGAGCTTCTGATCTCGTTTCAATGCTGCTAATGGTTCCTGTCGCATCTGGTGCAGTTTGGCCAGGATTTTGTAGGGTAACCGGGTTGCTATAGGCACTGCCCCCGACGCTAACGGTCCCGATTTTATTACTGATTTGTCCCGTTGTTAATTGTGTAAAAGATCGTCCCGTACGTTGGACATCTAGGTAATTAACATAAAATATTTGGGTTTGTAGTTTTGGGGCAGAAATTTCATAACCATAAGATGTTTTATGATATTCGTACCCGTACATATCTCGCATAGCAACCATCGTTTGCCGTAGTGTCACATTTTTTAAATCCAGTGAGATGGTCCCATCTACATTAGGATTAATGACCATGTTGTATTTCGTGCCCGCTACAAGGCCCATAAAAAATTCTTTGGCAGGTATTTTATTTGCTGTGACATCAAATCGTGGTTCTTCCTCATGACTGGGATGAACATAGTGGGATAAAGGTGGCAATAAAGTTGAATCGATTTGTGTCGTGCGCACGTAACGACGCGGTAAAGCGCCTTTAACACAATGTTTATTCGTACAGATGCTTTCGTCCAAAGTAGATTGCGTCTGTTGAATTGAAGTTTGATGGGTTGGGTAAATTGTATGACAACTGATTAAAAAGGTGCAGAGCCCCCATCCTAATAAGAACCGGCCGTAATAAAGCTTTGATCTTCCTTGATCCATGCACCATATCCTTTAGCGCGCGTGTTTGATCGACGTAACAAGTTCTAACACTAACTTTTCATTCTGGGTTCCAAATAGTTCTACAGTATAGGAGGTTATATTGGTAATAGTAAACCCGCCAATGCGATCTCCTACTTTTACCGGCAAATTGTTAATCATGGCAAAACGATAAGTAGGGAAAATATAGATAGCAGAAACTGTAAGAGGGCCCGTTGCTGTGTTTTGTGAAGGGTTAAGCCCATCAGGAGGCCTAGTCGGATCAACAAGGGGCGGAGCCACAACGGCTGATAAGAGCGGCAGTAACGCCACAAAAAAGATAAAGCGTTTGACCCTGCTATTCATTTTTTTCATAAAGAATGGAAAACTCCATTTCAACTTTCGCAAAGGGATACTGAAAAACTTCATAACTTAAAAGATCCCAGCGGATATTGGGTAACAAATCTTCCAAACGTTTTAAGTAGTTTAAAGTTCCAAAATAATCACTGCTCACCGCGAGTAATAGTCGTTGTTGAAAAATATTGTTCGTTGAAGAAGGTTTAGCAGCAGGCGCTGCGGGTTCTGTTGGGCCTGTGGAGGACGTGGTATAGCTTGATTCTGGAAAATTTTTAATTTTGAGTAAGGTAATATTATTTTGAGATTGTAAAACAGCCCGTATGACATCTTGCCATTGTTTAGTAGGCGATGCATTTTGCAAAAATTTATATTGGCCTCTCAGTGAAGAAAATGCCTGATGCTGAAGCAACCATTTTTTGTAAAGATCACTTTCAGCTAATTTATTAAGTGCATTAATTTGAGTTTTCCAGGCATTAATTCGATGTTCGATTTCTTTGATTTCTGCCCGTAATACGGCAGTGCGATGTTCTTCTACGTTTATAAAGAGAAAGTTAGTGAAGGCATAGATTAATGCCCATGAAAGGAGTAGGACAAATAATTTTTCACGTATAGAGCGTGTTTCAAACCATATTCGCGCTTTTAAGAGATATTCATTCATAATTTTCGACTAAGCGTCACTTCAAAAGATAGGTTATTGATGGTTTTATCTTTGACCGTATTTTCAATATTTTTAATATTTAGAATATAGTCAGTAAAAAGTTTCTCTTTAACTAAATTGTTTAGAAAAACTTGTACTTCAGTCATAGAAAAACCATTGCCTTTTAACGCGATCTCATTGCCACCTTTACTTATTACCATGCGAGTTAACCATACGTTAGGAACGATTGTACGTGAGAATGCAAACAAAATTTGTGAAAATATTTTTTGATTAGTAATCGATATTAATAATTTTTCCTGCGAAACTAATTCGAGTTGCAATTTTTCAATGGATTGGGAAACATCTTGGGTAAAAAAGAATTCGGGAAATTTGGCTTTGGCTTCATAAAACTGTTTCTCAAAATTACTAACGATTACTAACTGTTCGCTTTTTTTATTTTCTAAACGGTGATTTTGCCAAATATAATAGCCATACAGTAATATACAAAAAAATAAGAAAATCCCATTTAATAACCATAAAGATCGCCAATCTAATAAGGTATGCTTTGCTGAAGCGGTTTTAAAAAATCGAAAAAGGTTAACTTCCTGCTGTAACATTGTCTTTCTCCTTTAACAGGCAGCCAATATTCAGCAAAACTGACATTTCAATTTCATTTTCTTTTTTACCCAAACCTAACTTTTCAAATGGAAATAACTCAACAGAAAGTGCTAAATATTCCGAAAGTGTTCGTGCAGCATCAGCCGCAATAATTTTACTACTTGCTAAAAAAACGCGATTAGGGCTTGGGAATCGCCATTGACTTTGGAAGTAATCAAAATATCTTAAAATATCTAATCCGATTTGTTCATAATCTTGGACTGTCGGGGTGTCGGGATTGGACCATGTAATTCTTCGGGTAAAATAAAGTGTTTTTTGTCTAGTAATGTTTAAGATCAACGTGCCATCTGAAAAATAAATAAATGCTGAGCTTTTTTCATCATTTTCAAAAAACGCGGTCAAATTTCGCATAGCCAATTCAGGAATATCAATTTTATCTAATCTTATGTTACTTTTTTTGATTAGTTCGATACCCTTTAAAAGTTGACTTGATTTACTGATAATTGCAGCTATCATAGGATTTTCTGGCGCATTTTTTTTAGAAGGTAAGGTAAAATAATCAAGAGTTGCCTCTTCTAAGGGGAAAGTGATTAAGCTTCGGATGCGCCATTGGAGCGCCTCTTGAAATTCATCTTTCGGCACGGGAAGCGATTCAATTAAAAAGAGTTGATAATCTTCAAATCCAAGTAACCATGTGGTCGTTACGCCGACAACTTGATTTTTGATAGTGAAATCTTGAATGATTTTGACTGCTTGGTTGGTATCATTAATGGCATGGTATTCGGTTTGTATCAGCGTAGCGTTGAAGCCATCTTGTTTAATAAGGACAAGAGAAACGGTTTGCGAAGACAAAAAGATACTAAGTTGATAGCTAGGATCAAAGATTTCTTCTTTTCGATCCAAAAAATGCTTTCCCCACTCACCTGTCTTCCTCAGCCACTCCTTAATTTGCATAACGATTCCTTGCTATCTATTGACAGTTCCATTCAATCCTTATCAAATGGAACCCTGGTCTCAAACATTATCCTACGATAAACACGGACGTTAATGAAGAGTTCATTCGGTTTCACGATTCTAGAGCTCACCATCGTGATTGCATTAGTGGGCATCTTAAGTGTTATGGTGATGCCGAAATGGCTTGCTACCAGTACAAACTTAAATTTTGAAGCAAGACACCTCTTAAATGATATACGCTATGCTCAAAGCTTGAGTCTCACGACTGGCGAGCGATATCGTTTAGCAAAAGTTTCAAGTACCACCTACCGTATCACTGAGGAAGACGGGACACCTATTGTGCTCCCCAATGGAGGAACCTCTACCACATTCGCAACTGGAATAGTTTTTGGAACATTCGGAAATTTACCAAATGATCTTATTGCCTTTAGTGCATTGGGTGTACCTTATTCTGATACGACGCTTCCAGGTTTAGCGCTCGGCGTCACAGGTACAATTCCGATCACGAATGGAAGTCAAACGGTGACATTGCAAATTACTCCTCAAACTGGATTTGGTTTAATACCATGATGCATCGTCTGAATCACGGTTTTACCTTAATAGAAGTTTTAATTTTTATTGTCGTTTCAAGTATGCTCATGACTACCCTTCTTTTGGGAAGTAATTTTGCTTTACAAAATTCCCCATCTTTGCACCAACAATGGGTAGCTAATGAAGTTGCCAGATCATGCATGGATTGGTTTTTACAACAAAAAAAAATGAAAGGGTATGACACTTATGCGTGCCCTACTACCCCTGCTACAACCAATTGTATTAAACCGGTGGGTTATACCGTGACCGCAAGCATCGCGTGTAAAACTTGGAATACTGATACGAATTATAAAACTATTACGGTTAATGTGACGGGTCTTTCATCAACCTCACTTTCTACACAAGTCGGGAATTACTAATATTGCGTAAGCAAATGGGCTTTACTCTTATTGAATTAGTTATGACTACTGTTTTAATTGGTCTAATCAGTGTGGTAGTGGGTCGTGTTTTATTATCATCTTATACAACTTTTTTAACAGCACAAAATACCACGGACATTGATTGGCAAGGATTTCTGGCTATTGAAAGAATTACGAATGATATTCATACCATCCGCGCAGCTTCTACTCTAACCACGATGGGTGCCTCGCAAATGACGATGGTTAATACGAGTGGCACAACGGTGCAATATGCGCTAAGCGGCGCCACTTTAACCCGTAATGGGCAAACCTTAGCAGATAATGTCCAAAATTTTGCTCTCAGTTATCTTGACCGAAATGGTGCTATTACGGCTATTGCTTCTTCTGTTCGTTATATTTCAATGTCGCTCACCTTAACCGAGAGCAATATGAGTGCCAATTTTATCGGTCTTGCTGGATTAAGGACAATGCCATGAACCACACGGTGCGGCAGAAGTTTTCATTGCCGAGAAGCCGGGCACA
The DNA here is from genome assembly GCA_013816845.1 of Gammaproteobacteria bacterium. Classification (NCBI taxonomy): domain Bacteria; kingdom Pseudomonadati; phylum Pseudomonadota; class Gammaproteobacteria; species Gammaproteobacteria bacterium. The sequence continues at coordinate 19,784 of JACDDU010000004.1, read as the reverse complement.
GCAAGGTTATTTTGCGCTATTGGCAGTGGTATTAATATTGGTGATGGGATTGATGGGTTCAGTCATCGTCAACTTGTTTGCGACCCGTGCCCAAACGAGTGCTAATCAACTCGGCGGTCTTCGGGCTTTTTACCTAGCAGAATCGGGTTTGGAAATTGCGTCGAGGCTATTAACTACGTCAACTTTTACAGGAACTGGAGCAAGAGTGGTATGTAGCGCTTTGACGGGTACAAGCACGGTTACGAATGCAAGTCTCTTAAATGGGACTTTTACCTTAAGTGCCGTTGGCACACCGGTGGTCGCTGTAACGACATTGAGCAGTGCACTCACTTTTACAGGATCCACGATAGCTGTTACTAGTTTTACCAATTTTGCTGGCAATGGCCGTCTTCACGTGGAAGATGAATTAATTGATTATGAAGCTGTTTCGGGCACAAATTTTATTAATGTTACGCGAGGCGCAGGTGGAAGTAGGGTAAGAAGTCATGCGGTCGGAGCGCCTGTAAGTCAGTATCAATGTACTGTAGATTCAAAAGCTGGAATTCCTAGCATCGCAGCACCCAAATATCAACGTAACGTTCAAGCGCAGGTTCAATTACAGGATGGATGGCTTGTCGGGGATAAGCAAAGTAACAATTTTAGTTTGATGCGTTGGAACTATCCGGCGGGCGTAGATTGGAACAATAGTTCTCTGGCAGGCGGGTCTAGCGCTAGTAACTTAGAAGGCGTAAGTATGCTTTCAAATGCGTTTGGCTTTGCGGTTGGAGGAGCAGTCGGAACAAATTTTACTTTCTTGCGTTGGAATGGAACAGCATGGGTTTTGAATGCACAAGCGGGGGCTTGCAGTAACCAACACTTACTTGCCGTCTCTCTCGTTTCAAACCAGCAAGGTTTTGCAGTAGGGAGTCGATATCGCCCTGCATGTGCCTCAAGTGGAAACTATCGCTATACAATTTTGCGTTGGAATGGTTCGAATTGGGTAGCTTTAACACCTTCAGTCGCGCCAACTATTCCTGCAGATGCTTCAACTAATCAAAATTTAAATGCAGTCCATGTGATCGATACTAATGGGGATGGTTTAGGCAACATCGGATTTGCAGTTGGAAATGCTGGGCATATCTTAACTTATAATGGGACAAGTTGGACACGTGCAACCAGTCCAACGACGCAACATCTAAAAGGCGTGTACGTAGTATCTGCTAGTGAAGCATGGGCAGTGGGAGTAAATGGCGTCATTCTGAAATACACTGGAAGCTGGAGTTTATTTACTTCGCCTGTTTCAACTGATATTAACGCGATTAGCATGCTTGATACAGATAACGATGGTCTTGCTAACTTTGGTGTAGCTGCCGGATCTAGCGGAAGACTCTTTATATATAATGGAACTTCATGGACTTTCACTGATTTTGGTAACACGAATTTTCTAGCTGTTGGCATTTTTTCTCCAGATGATGCATGGGCAGCTGGAGCGAGTGGCTCGGCTTATCATTGGGATGGAACTGTTTGGTCAAATATAGGTACAGGGACTAATAACCAAATCAATGCCATAAGTCTTGTGCTTCCCGGCTCAAACCCTGTCACCAACTGGCGTCAGATTTTTCGTTAAAGCCATTATTAAATTAATACCGGCTCGCTCACAGGTTGTTCCACAACTTATCCCCAGAAATTGTGGATATCTTTTTAAAATTGACGTTATGAGATGAGACTTTGCAGATAATAAACTGAACACGATGAATTTTGGATAAGTCCCTGGCTATGGATAAAAAATTCTGTTTTCATGCGCTTTTAGATTACTAATTGAATTAAACTGCGCAATAATTAATTTAAATTCCTTTTCAATCATTAATTTTTTATTTTGACTTCTCTATTTTTTCTCGCCCGTTTACGTGATATCTCTATTGCGCACAGATCCCTTATTTAGCGAATGGTTCTTTATATCGACAAATGGTGCATTTTATTTCTAACGTTCTCAATAAGGTTTTCCAATCTAGCTTTCTAGGTTAGGAGATGAGGTGGGAGGGTATCCACCGCCTGAGTAAATTTTTGATCACCCTCAATAATTCGAGCAATTGGCTCATCATTTCCGTCTGATCTTGTTTTTGGTATTCATTTACTCTTTATAAATTTAAAACTCACTATAAGAGTTAGGTGGTTTAGTAATACATCCAGTCACATAAGACTAATCTATTGATTAATAAGCATTTTAACTATGCGTTGTAATCTTTTGGTTCTACAAATAAATTGTATAAATTTTGTTGCAATTCAGAAAACTTGGCTATAATAGAAGTATAAGAAAACTTTAAGTTTGAGAAAATAAATTAGACCCTTTAGTTTTTATGGTTAAGTTTGTTAACAACTAAATTGTCCTTGAGTAAAAAAGTGAATCTGGAGCCCGCTTTTATAGGGGTGTGTTTCACGGAGTTTGTTGTAAGCAATGTGAGTACGGTTAATGAAAGTTGACCGTTTTAACCTTAAATCTGGAGGCTTAGTAATATGACGTCAAAACATTTCATTAAAATTTTATTTGCGACTTTTTTAGTAACGAGTATAGGACAAGTCTATGCAGCGGTGGCGACCGGCGATGGTGGGCTTACGGTTAGTACCCAAACAACCTCAAGCGCAACGCCAACTAATGGCACCATGGTCATTAACTCTTCTACACCTGCATCAACTGGTACGATAGGAATTTCTTCGCAACCTACTGGTTCGACCGGTGGTATAAATGTTAACTCCACAACACCTGCATCAACTGGTACGATAGGAATTTCCTCCCAACCTACTGGTTCGACCGGTGGTATAAATGTTAACTCCACAACACCTGCATCGACAGGCACGATAGGTATTTCCTCCCAACCTACGGCAGGCGGGATAGGTATTAATTCGACTACGTCAGGGACGGGTTCCATTCCTGTTAATACCCAAACTACTAGTGGAGGCACCATAGGAATTGCAACCGATGTTACCCCGGCTGGCACGATAACACCTGCTACTACTACTAATCCGACCGGCATGCCCACTTCAGCTAGGAATGTACAAGCTGTACCAGCCCCTGTTACAACGTTACCTTCAAAAGCTGGGACAAAAATCAAAACGGGGACCGTGATTACAGTAGCTCCTAAAGTAACAAAATAATATTACTTATTGTTTTCATTAAGCGGTTGCAAACCAACCGCTTTTTTATTTTATAAGCGTCACAAGCTTATAAGTAACTAACTATCCTACAATTTTTCTATTCCTTCTCTTCCCTAGAAAATTATATTTAGAAGATTTGAATTCTTGCCCTGACTGAATTGCTATTAACTAAGTTAATAATAATCATTTTATCGAGTATTATTCGTTTCAAAAAATTCAGTTTTAACGAGAATTTTTCTACATTCAGCTCTAAAATACAGTTTTTCTCGAAAGAAATTTAATGGGTGATCAGGTAGGCGTTACGCCAATTTAAGGAAATACAAGATGGATCAAACTTATTCTGTGATGGATGCAGCCATGCAGCATTCTCACTTATCAATAGAACAATATCAGACGTGGTACCGGCAATCGATTAATCAGCCTGAACAATTTTGGGGAACGCGAGCGCTCGAAGCATTAGATTGGTATTCACCGTGGCAACGTGTTTGTTCTAGCCCCCCCGAACAATTTAAAACGAAATGGTTTGAGGGAGCACAACTTAATGCAGCCTATAATTGTCTGGATCGTCACCTCGCCACGCGTAAAAATCAAATTGCAATTATTTGGGAAGGGGATGATCCTAATCAATCAGACACGTTAACCTACGCTGAATTGTATGAACGCGTTTGTAGAATGAGTAATGTTTTAAAACGTTTTGGTATTAAACGCGGTGAGCGTGTTTGTATTTATTTACCGATGATTGTAGAAAGTGTTATTGCCATGCTCGCTTGTGCTCGTATAGGTGCGGTCCATTCTGTCGTCTTTGCAGGATTTTCGGCCGAGAGTCTTAAGACACGTATTTTGGATGCTGATTGTCGTCTTGTTATCACCGCTAATGTTGGTTTTCGTCAAAAAAAAGTAATTCCACTTAAACAAAATGTTGATATGGCCCTCTTAGAATGCCCTAAGGTTAATCATGTTTTGGTCGTGAAACGCAGCGATGATGCGGTTGTTTGGGAGGCAAAACGAGATTATTGGTATCATGATGAAGTAACTAAAGTCACAGCTGAATGTCCGCCAGAAATAATGGATGCGCAAGATCCACTCTTTATTTTATACACTTCAGGTTCCACTGGCACCCCGAAAGGAATTCTGCATGGCACCGGGGGTTATCTTGTTTATACTGCAATGACATTTAAGTATGTCTTTGACTATCGACATCCTGAAATATTTTGGTGTACTGCAGATGTTGGTTGGATCACAGGTCATTCTTATTGCGTTTACGGACCCCTTTTGAATGGAGCAACTACAATTATTTTTGAAGGGGTACCTCAGTATCCCACCCCGGCACGTTACTGGGAGATTGTAGATAAGTATAAAGTAAATATTTTCTATACGGCACCTACTGCGATTCGAGCACTCAGAAGAGAAGGTGATCAGTGGGTCCAAAAGAGTAAACGCCATTCTTTGCGATTGTTGGGCACAGTAGGAGAATTAATTAATCCAGAAGCTTGGGAATGGTATTATCGTGTGGTTGGCGAACACCGTTGCCCTATTGTTGATACGTGGTGGCAAACCGAAACAGGTGGGATCATGATTGCACCTTTACCCGGTGTGACGCCGCTTAAGCCAGGCTCTGCATCTTGGCCTTTCTTTGGAATTGTGCCAGAAGTAGTTAATGATCAAGGCGCAATAACTGCTCCAAATGAAATGGGAAAGCTAGTTATAACTCAATCTTGGCCAAGTATGATGTTAACGGTTAACGGCGATCACGCACGCTTTCAAAATTATTTTAGCGATTTCCCGGGTAGCTATTTTACAGGTGATCAAGCTTATCGAGATCAAGATGGCTATTTTTGGATTTCAGGACGAAGCGATGATGTTATTAAAGTTTCAGGTCATCGAATTGGTACGCAAGAAGTGGAAAATGCATTGGTGAGTCATCCTTCAATTGCGGAGGCGGCCGTTGTGGGTCTGACAGACGCCATTAAAGGACAAGTGATTTATGCTTTTGTTACGTTGAAATTAGGAGTGCAACCTTCTCTGCAATTACGAGAAGAACTCATCAAATTGATAAGAGCAAAAATTGGTGCGATCGCTGTGCCGCAATGTATTCAATGGGTTGAAATGCTGCCAAAAACGCGTTCGGGTAAAATAATGCGAAGATTGTTGCGTAAGATTGCCAACCAAGAAACGGATGATTTAGGTGATTTGTCAACCTTGGCTGATGCAACCGTTGTTGATAAATTAATTACTGAACGATGTTCTTATATTAAAAAGGATTAAGATGTTGGCGCCGACTCATTCAAATCATTTTGATTATGAAACTAAGTTATTGATAGATTGTCCCAAGCATATGGAAAGATTATGTGAGCTTTGGTACAACGAAATCGGAAAGCCTTGGATCGCCAATCCTAATATTGAGCGTGCCAGAAAAACTTTCCTGCAACATTTAAATCGAGAAACATTACCTCTAACATGGGTAGCCCTTCATAAAGCTGAAGTCATTGGCATGGCTTCTTTGCGGGAAAATGATGGGATTCGCGAGGATTTAACTCCTTGGTTAGGCAGTTTAATTGTCGATCCACGTTATCGAAAAAAAAAGGTTGGGGAAGCTTTAGTTGTTTTAATTAAACAGCAGGCGAAATTTTTAAGTTATTCTAACTTACATTTATTTGCTTTTGATCAAACCCTTCCTTTTTGGTATGAAAAATTAGGATTTCAAACGATTGCGCATGATGAGTATGATGATCATCCTGTGACGGTCATGGTCACAGATCTTTAAAGTCCATTCAGATGAAAAAGAGGATCACTATGAAATATTTTGCACCTAAAGTTGTCGTCACGTTAAGTTTATTGATCATCAGCATGATGGCGCATGCTGCTAAAGACCAAGACAATCTTATAACGACAGCAGTCAATGCTTTTATGGAAAAACATCATATTCCTGGTGTCGCCGTGGAAGTTTATCGTGGCGGTGAACCCAGTTCGTATTATTTTGGTTATGCTAATCGAGAGAAAAAAATCCCCGTTTCTGCGCATACTATTTTTGAGGTTGGATCTATTGCAAAGTTAATGACAAGTTTGTTGCTTGCACAAGAGGTCGATTTTGCAAAAGTGCAACTTGATACGCCTTTGAAACAAGTTTTGCCTGAATTACCACTATCTATGGATCATATAACGCTCGGGATGTTGGCCACGCACACTTCAGGTTTTCCAATCGATGTGCCAAAATCGATCACTAACCGTGCAGAGCTTGATAAATATTTAAACGAAAAAGGGACTGCATTAAATACGAATAAACAGTGGCAATATTCAAACTTTGGGGTAGGCATGCTAAGTCTTGCCTTAGAAAATCAAACCCAAAAGGATTTTAACCAACTTTATCGTAACCATATTTTAAATCCTCTTGGTATGCATGATGTTCCCTTACGACTTTCCAATCGTTTAAAAGCTCAATTTGCACAAGGGTATGATAAAAATAACCGCCCTGCCAAAGCAACTGAAGCGGGCTTATTTCAAGCTGCAAATGTTAAGCTTTCACCAGCTGACATGCAGCGTTTCTTAGGCGCAAGTATTGGATTACCCAATACGCCAACGCGTATTCTTTATCCAATGCGGATGACTCAATCAGTTTATGTGAAACTTCCTTCTTGGGCGCAAGGATTAGGATGGCAAATTCATCCGCTGACCAAACACGATAAAGTCTTAACAGATAAAAATTTTAATATCCTCGCACCGCAAAAAGTTGCCGAAATTGAAACAAGACCCTATTTTGATGGCAACGCTCTAATTGATAAAACCGGTGCAACACAAGGATTTCGAGCCTACATAGCAGTTCTCCCCAACAAACAATCTGGAATTGTCATTTTAACGAATAAGTATGTGGGTAATCAGGATATTGTAAATTTAGGACGTGATATTTTATTTCAGTTAGCCAAGAAACAAGATGTAAAAGTTTAACTGACTTATAAGCGGTGGATTGTTTGGAAGTCCACCGCTCAGTTTAAAAATTACCTATTTTATAAAATTTTCTTTAAGTCAATACGTTTTAACACCCATTGCAATCGTAAAAATACGATAAGAGAGCCGACAGCAATGCCGAAAGTTAAACCCCACCAAATGCCGGCGCCTTGGTAATTAAAAGTAAAGCCAAGAAGATACGCAGCAGTCAGTCCAACCGCCCAGAATGAAAAGAGTGAAACATACATTGGAAATTGCGTATCTTTCAATCCACGTAATGCGCCAAAACCAATAATTCTAAAATTATCAAATATCATTAAAACGCCACTGATCGTTAAAAGCATGGAGGCATCGCGCATCAAGTCGTAATTAGCAGGGCTATCTGTTTTGATATCGAGGCTGAGGAAGAAGTCAGGGATGACATAAAAAGCAATCCCTATTACGATCATGCAAAGAAAATTGAGCATCATCCCTACATAAGTTGCATAACGAATACCTAATAAATCAAACTGACCGACAGCATGACCGACCCGTATCGTCACGGCTTGAGACATTGCGAAAATGAGGGTGATCACAAATCCCAGGTACTGCATTACAATTTGATGTGCTGCAAGCAAAGTTGTACCAAATTCAGCAATCCAAAAAGAGGCAATCGTGAAAGTGCTTACTTCGATCACATGCATACAGCCCATTGGAAGGCCAATACGTACTAATTCTTTAAGGTAGTGCCAATTAATTGTTTTTAAATGTTTAAAGAGATTAAACCGGCCGTAAAACTTAGAATTTAAAAAGAACCATGTTAAGGCAATGGCGGTTAGCGTATAAGTAATGGCGAAGCCATAACCAATTCCTGCAACTCCGAACTTAGGTAGTCCGCCTACCCCAAAGATGAGCACATAAATAATTGGAATTTCAACGGGCACAACTAATAAACTGATGCGCAAAACCATTTTGGCTCGGTTAATACCTGCTAAAAATTGCTCGTAAATAATTAAAAGAATGAGACCAGGCGTTGTCCAGATAAGCGAATGCATGTATTGAACAGCAAGTTCTAATACAGCGGGCGATTTAATTGTTAAGCGTAATAAAACGCCAGTACTTAATAATAAAGTGACAATAAGAATCGTGACGATTACGCCTAAAATAAACGATTGTCCCATGATTTCACTAATGGCTTTATCATTTTTTGCACCATAGTTATGAGAAACGAGTACGCTGACTGAATTTAAAAGACCAAAAAATAAAACCGATAGACTCATCCAAATCGTGGACACTAAAACACTAGCAGCAAGTGCATCTTCCCCTAAGCGCGCAATCATTGCAGTCCCAATAAAACCACTACTTGCATAAATAAGCTGGGAAGAAACAAGCGGGATGCTAAGCGATAACGTATTTTTAATTTCACCCTTAATAGAGTGTGGTGGATTAGTGTGAGACATATCAGGTAACTCGCAAAATTTGAAAAACTTAAGACAAACTGGTTTGGAGATTAGTTAGCGAATAAATGCTGTTGAGTTCATCGGAGGGTGCCTCGGTTAATCTTAACATTATACTGTGATTCATTAAGATGACAAGTAGCTCTTAACCTAACTTAAACGATTTATGTTCTTCAATTCAATAAAATTGTTTTCTTGTTAAGACCCTTTATCACCAAATTCAAACTTTTAGGGAGCAGGACGAAGGTAAATCAATTTTCAGGGGAAGATTTGAAATCTTTTCACCAATTATATATTTTAGTTTAAAATCTTGTGCAGTAGCGTATTGTCCTAAAAATAAAAAAGTTTAATGCTGATTTTAATATGCTCAATGCTTCAACTTAAGGTGATGTGAAAAGAAATGATGCAGCATTTTTCAAGAGTGAACGCAACCACACTTAAAGGTACTTGTTTAGTCACATTGTCGGCTATCACTTACGGTGGGATTGGTTATTTTGGCACCGAAATCATGCGGACTGGCATGAGCGTCCAGACGATGTTGTTTTGGCGTTTTAGCCTTGCCTCAATATGGATTCTGCTTTTTCTAAGTCTCTCCAAAAACAACACCATAAGGCTCACCACGAAACCACTCAGTTCTGTGATCATAACGTTTATGTTAGCCATTATTGCCTATAGTGGTTCCAGTGCTTTTTATTTTTTAGCAAGCGAAGAAGTGGGCACCGGTGTTGCAATGGTTATATTTTTCTTCTATCCCATTTTTATTGCACTGTTTGCTTTTTGTTTTAGCAGTTGGCGTTTTAATCGCTATGCTTTTAGTGCACTTGTTGCAGTAACTGTTGGGTTACTCTTATTAGAGCATCCTCAGCAAGGTGTGTTTAAATTGTTAGGTATCATCTTGGCGTTAATAGCGGCACTAAGCTATGCCATTTACGTGTTTATGGGAAAATATACCGTGCAATTGATGGATGCTAAATGGCAAACTTTTTTTATCTGTCTAGGGAATGTCATTTTATTTTTTGTCGTTGCGATGTTGACCCACTCTTTTCAATTTCCTCAAACGCTGTCTACCTGGTTTAATATTTTCGCTATTGGAATTGTCGGAACTGCAATTCCAATGCAATTATTATTAGAAGGGCTGAAATGGCTATCACCTCTGAAAGCAGGTATTTTATCTGTATTTGAACCTATTGTGACCCTTATCTTAGGTTTCCTTTTGCTTCATGAATCGATATCGTTAACTCAAATGATCGGTATATTAGTTATATTATTGGGTGCAATGCTTATTCACTTCGATAGGGTCATGATTACAGAATTGGTAGAGGAAAATAAATAATGAGTTTAAATCGCCGTTTTACGCCATTAAGCTTATTGATGATCAGTATCAATGGCATGGTCGGTTCTGCGTGGCTTTTTGCACCGCTATATGCTGCTAAAATAGCAGGCGCAGGGGCGCTCATCGCTTGGCTTGTTGGTGGTTTAGGAACGGCACTGATTGCATTAACTTTTGCTGAGCTTTCAGTCTTATTTCCAGTCGCAGGGGGCAGCGCACAAATTCCCCAATTAAGTCATGGTACATTGACGAGTTTTATCGTCAGCTGGATTGCTTGGCTCTCTGCATTAACTATGGCCCCCATTGAAGTACAAGCGATTTTACAATATGCGTCAACTTACTTTACTTCACTCATGCATTTTGAAAATGGCGCACCTGTCCTCACCCAGATCGGATTAGGGTGGGCTGCCTTCTTAATGATTATTTTTTGTATTATTAATATTGCGAGTTATAAAGGTCTGATCCGGTTTAATTTTCTCTTATTCACTTTTAAAGTTATTGTGATCTTGCTAGTCATTGGCACACTCATTAAAACGCAATTTTATACGCAAAATTTTGTCGGACTTAGCACGGCTGTTTTCTCTAAGACGGGTTGGCAAGCTATTTTAACTGCCGTTGCAACGGGAGGCGTTGCTTTTGCCTTTACTGGATTTAAGCACGGTGTAGAACTTGCTGGGGAAACGAAACGTCAAGCTGTGGCTATACCCCTTGCTATTGTCGGTTCGGTGCTTTGTTGCTTACTACTTTATATTGGGCTACAAGTTGCGTTCATTGGTGCGATCGCACCCTCTAGTTTAAGTTCCGGATGGCAAAATTTATCCTTTATTGGCGATGTTGGGCCCTTCGCGGGACTTGCCGCAGGTTTAGGTTTAGCCTGGCTCGTCAAGTTACTCTATATTGATGCCACGGTTTCACCCGCTGGCGCTGGACTTATTTATGTTACATCAACGGCGCGTATTTTATATGCGATGAGCCAGATTGGTTATTTACCTAAATGGCTTTCCTATCTCAATAAACAAAAATTTCCGGTCGCTGCAATTTTATTGAATTTTGTCCTTGGCATGTTTTTGTTTTTACCCCTACCGGGTTGGCAAGCTATGGTGAGTTTTTTAGTTTCGGGCATGGTGCTTTCATATGCCATGGGGCCCATCGCACTTTTATGCATGCGTCTTGAATTGCCTCATAAAAAAAGAGCATTTCGTCTGCCTTTCGCAACCCTAATTTGCCCACTCGCTTTTTATTTTTGTAATTTGTTGAGCTATTGGACAGGATGGGACACCATTTACAAATTATCTATCGCCTTGGGTATAGGCATTCTTTTCTTTATCATCGCAAGTTTACGGGGCCGTATTACTACACCGAATTTAGGTTTGCGATCATCACTTTGGGTGGGACCTTATTTATCGGGGTTGGTTCTCATTTCGTATTTAGGTGCTTTTGGCGGTAAAAACGTCATTCCGTTTGGCTGGGATTTTTTAATCATCGGTATTTTTAGCCTGATTATTTTATACCTCGCTATAAAGAATCGTGCACCGATTACAAGCCAGATTCTTGCGCGTTGCCAACTGGAAGAAGAAATTCCGCTTTTATCAGTACAAGTCGATTTACCACGTTAGCTAAAGACCTTTTCAAAAGGCTGGTTTTATGTTTAAATATACATAAATATGTATAATTATACAAAACGAGTCGTTTGAATATGATGTTGCAAGTAAGTAACCTACATAAATCATTTAAGCAGCAAAAGGTTTTGCAAGGCATTGATCTTACTGCTAATAAAGGCGATGTGCTGGCCTTACTTGGTAGCAGCGGTTCAGGTAAAAGTACACTTTTAAGATGTTTAAATCTGCTTAATTTACCCGATCAAGGAACGTTAAAATTTGGTCATCACATTCTCAATTTCGAACAGGGCAATTTCGAGCAATCAGCCGATGAAGTAATCGCGCTTAGAAAAAAAATAGGTATGGTCTTTCAGCAATTTAATTTATGGGTCCATATGAATGTCTTGGAAAACTTAATTGCCGCCCCTGTACTGGTTTTAAAACAAAGTAAAGCTGAAGCTAAGGTCGAAGCCGAAAAATTACTCGCTCGGATGGGATTATCCGAAAAATTATACGCCTACCCCAGTGAGTTATCTGGGGGGCAACAACAGCGTGTAGCGATTGCGCGAGCCCTAATGATGAAGCCGGATATTATGTTATTTGATGAGCCTACTTCAGCATTAGACCCTGAAATGGTTTCAGAAGTTTTGTTAGTGATGCAACAATTGGCCCAATCAGGCATGACGATGTTGGTTGCAACCCATGAATTAAATTTTGCAAGGCAAGTTTCAAATCGCGTTATTTTTCTGGATGAAGGTCGTATTATTGAGCAGGGCTTATCGACTGAAGTATTTGCAAAGCCAGCTACAGTGCGGTTTCAACGTTTTCTTCAAGCAATGAATCCGCGTTATGAATAGACTAACCCTTCATTTGACGCTGATCATAAAACTTCTCCTTCTTGGGATCGTTTTTTTTTGTAATACATTAAGTGCAGCGCCGCAACAAGTCATCCGTTTTGCAACCGAAGGATCTTATCCCCCTTTTGAATTCATTGATCAACAAGGCAAACTTCAAGGTTTTGATATTGATATTGCCAAAGCGATTTGTAATGCCATCAAAGCAGAATGTACTTTTGCTAATCAAGCTTTTAATAGTTTGTTACCCAGCTTAATAATGGGAAAATTTGATGCACTTATTGCAGCAATTGGGGTGACTCCTGAGCGTGCTAAGCAAGTAGCTTTCACACAAAGTTATTATATTCCCACCGGAAGCTTTGTAGGTCGTCTGTCTCAATATGAAGAAAAACAAACGCAAGGCATTCCTTTTAAAATAGGTGTGCAAGAGGGTACGACGTTCGCGCAGTATCTACGTAAGGTTTACCAAGACAAGGCTACCATTCGCACTTACATAAGCGTTCAAGATGCTTTTTTAGATTTATCAGTCGGTCGTCTTGATCTTGTACTTGCAGATACTGCCATTGCTAATCAATGGTTGTTATCAGTTAAACATGCTTCTTTTTCTCTTATCGAATCCATTAGCAATGCGAAATATTTCGGTGAAGGATTTGCAATTGCTGTGGCAAAGAATCAAAACGCTCTATTATCAGAATTAAATAGTGGATTAGAAATAATTAAAGCCAATGGTACTTATGATACTTTATATAAAAAGTATTTCGGTAAACCCATAAAATCTCAATGAGCATCATGTAATGAATGGTTATCTATGGCAAATGCTTTTGGGAACGGTGCTAACTTTGCAGTTAGCATTATCAGCCTTTGTAATTGGCTCATTGTTAGGTCTTTTTGCTGCTTTTTTAGAAGCGTCATCTAATCGATTTTTACGCAGATTGACTAGTTTTTTTATTTTTATCTTGCGAGCTTTACCTGAAATTTTAATTTTATTCTTTATCTATTTTGGCTTAACGACGGGACTGAGTGAAATATCACAGGGCTATATTAATATCAGTCCATTTATTGCCGGCTGTTCAACGCTTAGTTTAATTTTTAGTGCCTATGCATCGCAAGTATTTAGAAGTGCTTTTCTCAGTATTCATGAAGGACAGCTTCATGCAGCGCAGGCTTTTGGTTTTACAACTGCACAAGTTTTTTTAAAAATTAAAATTCCCCAAGCTTTTCGCCATGCGCTGCCAGGCTTAGGAAATTTATGGTTAGTTTTAATCAAAGATACCGCTATTGTTACTTTAATCGGTTTGTCTGATTTAATGAATCAAGCAAGAATGGCAGCGGCAAGCACGCAAGACCCTTTTACTTTTTATTTCATTGCAGCTTGCATCTATCTTCTAATTACCACGATTTCACAGACTATGTTTTCCCTTTACGGCAAGCATTTGTCGCAAGGTCAACGTCATGATTGAATATTGGCAATATCTTCCTAAAATCTTGCAAGGCATCGGCATTACTTTATTGCTTACATTAGGCTCGATGATATTGGGAATGATCTTGACGCTAATTTTTACGATAGGTAAAGAGCTCGGACCGCCTCTGTTTCGTAAGTTGATTGATTTAATGATTTGGTTTATTTGTGGTACGCCACTTTTAGTTCAAATTTTTCTACTTTATTTTGGTGTGGCGCAGTTTGAATGGGTCCGAAACTCCTTACTCTGGTCAGTGCTTCAGTATCCTTTTGCTTGTGCAATCATCGCACTGACACTAAATACCGCTTGTTATTCGACTGTTTTATTTTTAGGTGCCATTCGTTCATTACCTAAAAATGAAGTGACCGCAGCATACGCTTTAGGTTTCACTAAATGGCAAGCATTCAAAACAATAGTATTGCCACGCGCTTTACAGGTTGTGGCACCCGCCTATTCGAATGAAGTCATTATGATTGTCAAAAATACCTCTCTTGCAAGCACGATAACGATTCTTGATATCATGGGTGTAACACAACAATTGATAACAGAAAGTTATCAAGCCATAGAATGGTATATGGTAGCCGGCTTACTGTATTTAGTCGTAAACTTTTTTGTGATGGGTTTGTATCAATATTTTCGGAAACGTAATTTTTATTTTTGACGATGTAATTCTCTTGGGGGAATATTTGTTAAATACAATATAATTATTATCATCCTCTTTCGTTATTGTTTTTCAAGGAACCGAGATTTAGATGGTGCAACGCTATTAAAAATTAAAGATCCTGTATGTATACCATTTCATATGAAAATTAAGGTTACCTAAAAAAAACAGCAAGCCGATTAAGACTTGCTGTTCGGAGAAGTAACTTTATAACGTTTTAAGCGCTAACCTTGGTTGCTCACGATAAGCTTCATTTATTAACTTACGCTGATGGCTTGAACCTGTAACCAATGTTTGTCCTTGATGGTGATGAAATAATTTATTTACATCCACAAGACATTTGTTAACCACTTGCATAGCTTGTGCACTTTTTTCCTGCGTAAAGTAAGGATGTTGTGCCGCTTCAAGTAATAATTCTTTTCGAGCTTCCGGATGGTATTTGGTGAGGCGAAGAAGATTATTCGTTACTCTGGCATGATGGTTATGTTCTACAGCACTTCCATTCCAACCGTTTGTTTTACCTAATAATCTTTCAGCGGTCAAATCGGCTTCAATAAAAGAAAGCGCTGCTTTAAGTTGAGCAACATTTGGGAGTGGCACGCCAACTTGAGCTGGATATGTTGTCATTAAAAATGTTTTAAGAGCAATGCTACCGATGGGTGGTGTGCTAATTTGTGACGTACTTAAGTCAGCCCAACGAATATCTGCATTTTGAGTATTAGCATAGAGTAAATTAGAGTCTATCCACTGGCTGCCACGTAAGTTTGCCTTGTTAAGGTTAGCTTGACAGAGAGTTACTTTCGTTAACCTCGCGCCTTCCAAGTTCGCATACTCTAAATTTGGACCGCAAGTATTATTATCAATTAACTTAATACTTAAATCTGCATTATCCAGTCGCATATGGGGCAAATTGATAAATACATTGTCATAATTCATTAAAGGCATACTTTTAACTAAGTTAATGAATTCAGCCTTCGCTTGATCTCTTTCGGTTTTTTTCTTGCACATCGAAGATGCTTCAAGAATCTTAATAATTAATGTAATGGCCAGGATGATCATTTGAATGATGGCATCAGCTGGGATTGCATTTAAAGCTTCCAGGTTTTCTTTGGCTGCATTTAACTCTCTAAGATTAACATCTTGAATTTTATTTGTAGTTAAAGCATGCAAAACTGTGCCGAGCGGCCCAGTATGTTTAAATTTGCTCGCATAATTTTCTTTTCTCAATTGCTTTAAATAATCATGAACTTGAATTGGGTCACGAACTTGTAATATCCACTCAAATATAGTTTGCGGTGCTCTGTTGTGCGGAAGGGAGCGATTATTATTAACAGTTACCGGGTTGACGGGCACATTAGCGTGGATTGGATTTGTTAATGTATCATTAACATTCTTTGTGGGGGTTGGGGCGAGAACATCATCTACGATCTTTGGTGTTGCATTGATAGCCATTTGTATTTTCCTTATTAAAACCTTTCCATTTGAGACCCTGCAAATGGTATAGGCCCTACCTTAAGGTAATCTTAACAAATCCAAGCTATTTCAAGATAGTTAACGGAAAGATTGCTTCATCATCGTGATAACTTGCGCTATCATGAACCCCCTAAAAACCAGGGAGGCACAATAAAATGGTTTACAAAGTTCCCCATTTTATAGACGGAAGTTTTATCTATGGATCAGGCGAAAAACTTCAGATTTTTAATCCAGCCACGAGCGAAATTGCCGGTGAGTTAGATGTGGCGGATATCAATTTAGTCAATCAGGCTGTGGAATCAGCTAAGGTTGCGTTCCAAACTTGGTCTAAAACATCCCCCGCCTTTCGTGCTAAATTTCTATTTCGTTATAAAGCGCTTCTCGATCAACATCGAAATGAACTTGCGACACTCGTAACTCAGGAACATGGTAAGACGCTTGTTGAAGCGCATGGTTCTATTCAACGGGGTATTGATGTGCTGGATTTTGCCTGTGGTATTTCCAGTCATTTAAAAGGAGATTTTGCGGAAGAAGTTGCAACAGGTGTCGATTGCTATGGTCTAAGACAACCATTAGGAGTATGTGTTGGCATTACACCTTTTAATTTTCCAGCCATGATTCCCTTATGGATGTTTCCCTTAAGCATTGCATGTGGCAATACTTTTATTTTGAAACCATCCGAGAAAGATCCTTCTTGTTCAATCAAATTAATCGAACTTGCTAAAGAAGCAGAATTACCGAATGGCGTGGTTAATGTTTTACAGGGGAATCGAGAAACGGTTACGGCTTTAGTGCAACATCGTGATATTAAGGCGGTAAGTTTCGTGGGTTCTACTCCAGTGGCCGAACAAGTTTATCAAATGGCAACTGCGGCACACAAACGCGTGCAAGCTTTTGGTGGCGCCAAAAATCATTGTGTCATCATGCCTGATGCAGATTTTGCTGAAGCTGCAAAAATGATAGTTGAAGCAGCATTTGGTTCGGCAGGCGAACGTTGTATGGCTATCTCAGTCATTGTGGCAGTTGGTGAAAAAACTGCGGATGAACTCTTATCTGTTATGCGTCCGTTAATTGCCAAATTACAATATGGTCCTGGCAATCAGGCTCATGTCGATATTGGCCCTTTAATTACAAAAGAACATCATCAACGCGTCATGGATTATATCGATCTCGGTATCAGTGAAGGGGCTAAACTCATCCTGGATGGCCGCAATTTAGAATCATTAGCCAAACAAGCTGGATTTTTTATGGGAGCGAGCGTTTTTAACGAAGTCACTCCGCAAATGCGAATTTATCAGGAAGAAATTTTTGGCCCCGTTCTTTCAGTTATGACCGTTGCCGATCTTGATGAAGCAATCCATTTAATCAGTGAACATGAATATGGGAATGGTACCGCTATTTTTACACGCGATGGCTATACTGCACGACAATTTGCTGATCAAGTTCAAGTAGGCATGGTCGGCATTAATGTGCCAGTGCCCGTGCCAGTTGCGTATCATAGTTTCGGTGGATGGAAGCGTTCCATTTTTTCTGATATCGGTATGTATGGTGATGAAGGCGTGCGTTTTTATACAAAACTTAAAACGGTTACCACACGATGGTTTCCTAAGGAATAGGGAATGTCTACGATAGGATTTATTGGTTTAGGACATATGGGCGCTCCGATGGCGCTGCATTTATTGTCAGCGAATTATACGCTTTATGTTTATGATACCAATGCGCAAGCTTTGGAAGACTTAGTGGCCAAAGGCGCACGGACTGTCCATTCATTAAAAGAGATGGCTAGTCTTTGCGATGTCATTTTTACAAGCGTTCAAACCGGAAAGCAAGTGAGTGAAATTTGCCTGTCGCAAGGCGGTCTTTTTCCAAATGCTAAGTCTGGTGTACTCTACATTGATTGCTCATCGATTGATATTTTAACGACAATGCAACTCCATCGTGAAGCGATTAAACACCAAGTTAGCATGCTCGATGCACCTGTCTCGGGTGGAGTAGCAGGCGCTGTCAATGCCACCTTGACGATTATGGCTGGTGGAGATGAGAAAGATTTCAAACGTGCAGAACCATTCTTACAACATCTTGGAAAAAAAGTAATCCATGCAGGTCCCGGTGGCCGTGGACAAGCTGCTAAAATTTGTAATAATTTGTTATTGGGTATTAGCATGATTGGCGTGTCAGAGGCTTTCACGCTTGCCAGTAAGTTAGGACTTGAGCCAAAAAAGTTTTATGAAATTTCTTCACACGCCTCTGGCCAATGCTGGGCAATGACAAGTTATTGTCCGGTCCCCAACATTTTGGAAAATGTTCCTTCCAACCATCATTATGAACCAGGCTTTATGGCTAAAATGATGTTGAAAGATTTACAGCTTAGTCAATATGCTGCGGAATCCGTTGAAGCCATGACGCCACTCGGCTCAGTTGCAACCGAATTATATGAGTTATATATCAACCAAGGCAATGGCGAAAAAGATTTTTCAGGCATTATCAACTTGATTGACAATAAGCCGACAGTTTGAACAACAGAAAGGAAAAGGTTAGCTTGCAGAGCAAGTTAACCTCAGGGTGTGCTGGACGATATTAAGCCCAGCTTGCGGACTTAAAACGTTTACACACTTTTTTAAAGCGCGATAAAGAAGATAAACTTTCTAGCTAATTCTATCCTCGCAAGCTATGTTCAAATATCGTAAAACGTTTTTCCAATTCCCATTGCAGGGTTGCTTTTTCACTTCGTGATAGAAAAGCCTGACATTGAGGCGAGAGTTGTTTTGTCTCTGGAACATCTTGACTACATGCGGAATGATAACGATGAACCAATCCTTCCTGCCACAGACTCTCACCCGGTAAAAACGCATAAGTAAGGCTATTTCGTACCATGGTTTTAATGATCGGATAGGTTAGATCATAAGTAACCGTTGCAAGTTGGAATTCTTGGGTTAAATCACTGCGAGATATCCCTTCATCATCTGTTGAAAGCGCGATAGGCACACCATGGTTTAAATAATGAAGCAGAGGATGATGGGGACCACTGACATCAAGAATAAATTGATTACTACTTAAATTTACTTCGACTAAAACTTTTTTATGGGCCATTTCTTTAAGTAGACTGGTTGCATTATCTTCAAATAAAATATCAACCCCATGACCAATGCGATCAGCATTTGCAATGCGTACAGCATCTGTGATGTGCGTTTTTAAATCCTCGCGATTAACTGTTGCTTCTGATAATTCCCCTGCATGCAGCGTCAATTTAATGTTGGGATATTTTTTGCGTAAAAATGCAATCATTTCCATATGTAAACGATAGTCACGCATCGCTATTAAGCCATCTTCAGGTTGTACCAGATTGATGGCAACCACTCGTTTATCATGATTAGCGAATTCAAAACCGGCAACCATTTGTCCAAATACAAGGAGGGGCGTATTTTCTCGCGCGACTTGGTAAATATAACGCACGGGTAATTTACATCCGATATGCGCTTGTACACTGTTGCACGCTAAAATTTCTTGCATTTGTGTTTCTTGCGTATCTAATTTCAGTGATAGTTGTTTCACGACATCGCTCATATCAGCAGCTAAAATTTTCTGATACATCGATTCAAAATCATTGTTCCATGCCATTAGTAGAAGCTTTTGCGCAGTCAAAGTAACATCGGTGTGAATCATTAATTCGAGGTAGACTTCATTTTGTAGAGCAGAACGGGCAACAATATCTGCTAGCGCTTCACCTCGATGAATGGAGGTAATGGCATGAAATTTTTTAAAACTATTAAAAAAGTGATCGTGTCCTGTCTCCATTCCTCTTTTAAAATGACGCATCGACCAGGCGTCAATGATAGCTTCGTAAAATTGTGAATCTTGAATGGCAGCGTTTAAGTTATGATCTTTATCGCAGGATGCT